>JBFLYA010000150.1 GCA_040757115.1 bacterium
GTAACTATTCACCATTCACAATTCACCATTCACAATTTCTTCCCTAAATTTCCTTAATAATGGTGAATGGTGAATTGTCAATTGTGAATTGTGAATTATCACTCTTCACGGTGTCAAGCAAACCTGGTCCAAGAGTTCGATGCACCGCTATAGCGCATCCAATGACTCTATTCGATAATTCATCAAATTTCACTTCGTGCTCTCCGTACCCTTCGTGGTGAATAGTTACTCGCAGAGAAGACATAGAAATAAAGTAACTATTCAGCCACTGATTAACACGGATTAGCACGGATAAAAAAATAAAATCAGTGTTTCATCTGTGTCCATCTGTGGCTGAATAGTTACCAATAAATTTTAATTTTTTCTCTGCGTCTCTGTGTCTGTGCGGTAAACAGTTACTGATTTTTCTCTCAACTTTCAATTTTTATCCTTACCTGTTCCTTAATTTCTATCTTTTCTTTTTCCGGGTCAATTTCTAATCCAAAACCAGAGATATGAACCTTTTTATGAATTATATCCACTCTATCTGGAGTAATAAAAATTTGTGGTTTAGCACGCCAGTTAAGGGTATCACTTCTAAATTCTGTTCCTTCCTCATTCGTTGCTTTAACCTGACCTTTGAGTTCAATATCTCTTGTTTGGGTATCAAGAATGCCATTTTGAGCCTCTACGGTTAAAACAGGTTTGTTATCGGAAAAAAAGATACATTTAATCTGTTCAAGTTTAGTATGTGTTGGCGACATTGCGGCTTTTTTAGCCAATAATTCCCATTGAGGCTTACCAGATATTGTCTCGACAAGGTAAAATCCCTTTAAGCCTGATTCTGAGTCAGAAAATTCAGTCGCAGGAATCTTATCTTTTTCTTTTATTTTACCTGTATTTTTAATTAAAAGAAAACTAATAATTCCTATTAAAATTAAAACAAATATAAAAATTTTTAATCTCATTTAATTGATAGGAAATTGCTTTTTGGGGTTTGGGGATAATTTTATTTATTTTTGGTAACCGTTCACCGCAGAGACACAGAGACGCAGAGAAAAAAATTAAAATCTATTCACCAGAGACAGAAATTTCCTTTTTTTGTGTGCCTTTCGGGTCTTTCGTTGTTTATTAATCTTTTAATACTTACTTTTGACTAACTGTTTTTAAGCCTTTTTAAACACCGAAAAACGCAATAAACACGAAAAAAAAGATATTTTCCTCTCTGTTTTCTCTGCGTCTCTGCGGTAAAGGATTACCTGAACGGTTACTATTTTTGCACCTCCTGAAGGTATTTTAGCAAAAATTTTGTCCTATGTCAACAAAAAATTCGACCTGTTACAAATTCCTCATTCACTACCAATCCGCAAATTTTTACTTTCGATTTATCAGAGTTTCAGAAATTTCCCTTGACATTTTTATTCATTCATTGTAAAATATATTTGGTGTAAGATTAATGAAAATAGGTATTATGGCTGATTCTCACGAGAATATGCCAATGATTGCAAAGGCTGTAGAATATTTTAATCAAGTTCAGGTAGATTTAGTCTTGCATGCGGGTGATATTATATCTCCTATTACTTGTAAAGAGTTTAAGCATCTGAATAGTAAACTCATTGCTGTATTTGGAAATAATGATGGAGAAAGGGCTTTATTAACAAAAAAGTTTAATGAACTAAAGATAGAAATTTATCCGGCTCCTTATGAGTTAACTATTGTAGGAAAAAGGATTTTACTATATCATATTCCAGATTTTTTAGATGATTTAATTAAAACTGGGTCGTATGATGTTATTATTTATGGACATACACATACCGTAGATGTTAGAGAAGGTAAAACATTGGTAATTAATCCGGGGGAATGTGGTGGGTGGTTAACCAATAATTGCACGGTGGGAATTCTTACATTGCCTGAATGCCGTGTGGAAATAGTTAATATGGAGAATAAATGTGAAAAAAAATAATGAATCAAGAATAGGATTAGTTTATCATCCAGCTTATTTACTTCATGAGACCCGAGGGCATCCGGAAAATAAACTTCGATTAATAAAAATATTAAAATACTTAGAAGAAAGTCCAATTAGAGATAAATTATTTTATATTCCACCACGATATGCGACGGTGGAAGAGGTTAGTTTTGTTCATCCATTGACTTATATAAAAATGATAGAGCGTGCCTGCCAGACAAATAAAAAGTCGATAGACCCGGATACCCAGATATGTTCTAAGTCTTATGAAGTCGCACTGTTAGCGGTTGGTGGAGTAATATCAGCAATTGATACGGTGATGGAAGGGAAGAAGGTAAAAAATGCCTTTGCCTTAATCAGACCACCAGGACATCATGCCGAACCTAATAAAGGAATGGGATTTTGTATATTTAATAATATTGCAATTGGCGCAAAATATGCCCAGAAGAAATATGGTCTTAAAAAAATACTGATTATTGACTTTGATGTCCATCACGGAAATGGAACACAATTAGTTTTTTATGATGACCCGGGTGTATTATATGGTTCTATTCATCAATATCCATTTTATCCGGGCACAGGGACTCAATTAGAAAAAGGCGAGGGTAAAGGAGAAGGATTTACTATCAATATTCCTCTTCCGGCTAAAAGTGGTGATTTAGAGTATATTCAGGCATTCAAAAATTACATACAACCACAAAGTTTAGAGTTTAACCCGGAGTTAGTTTTAGTTTCTGCGGGATTTGATGCACATAAAGATGACCCGATTGGCGGTATGAAGTTAACTACGGAAGGTTATAAAAATCTGGCAAAGATGATTTGTGAGATAGCGGAACAATGTTGCGAAGGTAAAATCGTCTCCTGTCTGGAGGGAGGTTATAATTTAGAGGTATTGCCTGTTCTTGTAGAAGAATATCTATTAGAGATGTTGAATTATTAGGGGGAATAATAAGTAATATAAAAAGTAACTATTCACCCTATAGGAAAGTAGGAGAGTAGGGAAGTAGGAAAGGGAAAGAAAATGAATGAGAAGTTATAAGGGAAAAGGGGAAAAACAGGGGAAAATGGGAAAAGAAAAAAGGAAATCACTTTTACCCTTTTCCCCAATTTTCCATTTTCCCTTTATTACACACTGAGCACTTACAAAATCTTAATTTATGCCGTTGTTGAGTATAGTATGAAGTATTTTCCCCTCTTCCTACTTCCTACTTTCCTACTTCCTACTTCCTACTTGCTTGGTATGCTGAATAGTTACTATAAAAATTGGGAATCAGTGATTAGATTTTCACGCTTTCTGTGATTTCTAATTTCAATCTATATTACAAAGGGAGGGAATAAAAATGAATTTTAAAAGCATAATCTTATCTCTATGTTTTTTGATTATTCTTCCCGTTGGTGTTTTTGGAGCAGGGGCGGCATTTTTAAAAATGGATGTAGGAGCAAGACCTCAGGCACTGGGTGGGGCATATACGGCTTTAGCAGATGATGTCACCTCTATTTATTGGAATCCAGCAGGACTTGCCCGGATAAATCAGCCAGAATTTAATTTTATGCACAATGAATGGTTTGAGGGAATTAATTATGAATTTGTTGGCGTAGCATATCCTGTAGAAGATTTGACCTTTGCCACCTCTGTAACCTACCTCTATATGGATGAAATAAAAGAGATATTAAGGGATACTCAGGGTTACGGAAATGGCAGATATTGGGAAACAGGGAAATTGTTTACGGCAGAAAATATGGCATTATCTTTAGCCTTTGCCCAGGCAATCGAAGAAAATCTCTTTATGGGAGTGAATTTTAAATATATTTATGAAACTATTGAAGATACCTCTGCTTCTGGATTTGCTGTGGATTTAGGAATATTAACTAAACCATCAAATAAACTTGGATTGGGATTTGTTATATGTAATGTAGGTCCTAAGATGAAATTTATAAAGGATGAATTCGCATTACCATTAACATATCGGGCTGGAATATCTTATCAATTAGGAAGGAATTTTAATATTTCTTTTGATATAAAAAAGATTAAAGATGAGAAAATAGATTTTTGTGCGGGTATAGAATCATGGTTTGGTGAATGGTTAGCGTTAAGATTTAGTGGGAAAACAAATTCAGATAATAAACTGGGGAAATTTAAAGGTTTATCTACGGGGATGTCTGCTGGATGTGGATTTAAACTGGGTAATTCTGTGCTCGTAGATTACGCTTATGCACCTTATGGTGATTTGGGCGATACCCACAAACTCTCTATCTCAACAAAATTTGGCACTAAAAGGATTCCAACACCTAAAGTTAAACCAATAAAAGTTTATCAACCTATAAAATCTTATGAAGGGGCTAAACCAGAGATAACTAAACCGCTCAAAAAACCAGAGATATTAACTGTTCGGGTAAAGATGGATAATGTCGCTATCTGGGATGGTCCTGGTTCGAATTATCAACGCATTGCCACAGTTTCCAAAGGAACAGAATTGCCTGTTCTGGATACATCGAAGAAATGGTATTATAAAGTTATGTTAGAAGATGGGACTATTGGTTGGATATGTTCTACTTTTGTTGAGTAAATTTTACTATGGATGACATAAATTTCACGAAAGAAGGATAATTATTTATGGAATTTCAAGAGGTTTTTTTAACCTCTTTAATATATAAAAATAGAATTTAAACCGAGGAGGATATAAATATATGGCAGAGATTTTAAAATGTGCAGGTGCAGTTTATCTTGGTATTGAAAAAGAAGGAGATACCTGGCTTGGTAAATTGACCGGAGAATTAACTATATGTGGAGAAGGAAATCTAAAACTTTCAACAGAAGGAGTAACATTTAAACGCTGGCTTCCGCCACGAGAATTCGTTATTCCAATTGAAAAGATAAAAAAAGTAGAGTTGAGCACTACTCATTTACTTAAACCTGTATTCCCGGGGAGAGTCCTTAGAATTGTATATCAAGAATCTCAAGATATACTTATTTTTGGAGTATGGCTTGGGACTCGGGATGGAATAAAATGGAAAACTAAGATAGAATCTCTTCTAACTGGACAGGGTCAAACCGTGACAAAAGAAAGTGAAGAGGGAAGAGAAGAAGATAAATAGGCGAGGACAAAATTAATTGTGTGATATCAGAACGCAAGCTTTTTCTCAGAATTTATCAGGATTTTTTAGCCTATTCTGAAAGGTGTAGAAATTAAGAAGGGAACAGATGGTAGAATAATAGGTAACCGTTCAGGCTATATATCAAAAGTGTAAGAAAGGGGATAAGGAGATAAGAGTGATATGGAGATAAGATAATAGAAATAGATTGAAATTTATAGAAATAGGTAGAAATTGATTGTGGAAAACAACAAATTTCCATAAATTTCTATTAGTTTCTATTAATTTCAATTTTTTTAATAATATCTCCCTATCTCCTTAATCTCCACATCTCCTTTTGTTACACCACCTGAACGCTTACAATATCTGGATATTAAGGAGGAAGATTATGCCTTCACAAGTGTTGAGTAGTATGGAGAAAACAATCAGCCATTTATCTGGTATGGAACAGTTATGGCTGATTGAGCAACTTGCTCATCGCTTACAAGAGAACCTGATGAAAACTCATGTGATTGAACAGTATGCTTTCGAAAGCCAACTTGCTGCGATGTCAATGGACCCTGAGGTTCGAGCTGAGTTGCAAAAGATTGATCAAGAGTTTACTGTAACGGAAGCAGATGGATTGGAGAGCAGATAATGACCATTAATCGAGGAGAAATTTATTTTGTCAATTTGGATCCTGTGAAGGGACGAGAGCAAGCAGGGCAACGTCCAGTATTGGTTTTATCTGTAGATGCCATTAATAAATTGCCTCTTGTGGTTACAGTCGTTGTTGGGACAAGAGGCGAAAACATTTCTCGTGATTATCCGACAAATGTCCGTGTATCACCAGAAGATAGTGGTTTAGCGATAGAAACAATTTTCTTATGTTTTCAAATCCGTTCATTGGATCCCAAACGGTTTCCTGATAAACCAGCTGGCAAGGTTTCAGGTAAGGTATTAGAGAAGATTGAAACAGCTGTTCGTTACTCCCTTGGGCTATGATTGATGTCAAATAGGGGATTGAATTTGAGAAAATGCCCGAAGAACTTCAGATAACATGGGATAAACAAAATTGGAGGTTATTGTTCTCTTAATTTCTAAGCATCAAACAAAGGATGTGTGGTTAAAACTGTTACGATCTTTCCGAACCTCCAACTTCGTTTATCCCAAGAACGTTATCTGACATTCGGCTTGACAGATAGCATCTTCAAGAGCAATACCGGGAGGTGTTTGAAATGGCAACACGAATCTTTACCGCGGTTCTCCACAAGGAAGAAAACCTGTACGTAGCAGAATGCCCCGAAGTTGGGACGGTTAGCCAGGGGTACACTGTTGAGGAAGCCATCGCCAATCTGCGAGAAGCGACGGAGCTTTACCTGGAAAAGTTCCCCCTACTTGAAGTTACCAAGCCGTTGATGACCACTTTTGAGGCGGAGGCGTATGCTTAAGTTACGCAGGGTATCGGGAAAAGAAACTATCCGTGCACTGGAACGCCTGAGTTTCGAGAGAGTGCGGCAACGCGGCAACCACGTGGTGCTTAAGAAACAAACGCCAGAGGGCGCTGTCGGATGCGTGGTTCCTCTGCACCGTGAGCTGGCGATAGGCACGTTAAGGGGCATTCTGCGGCAAGCCAGGATAACCCCTGATGAGTTTATGGAGAACCTTTAGCGAACGAGCGCCGAACGTCAGATAACACGGGCTTTGCGGCTCACTTCGTTCGCCCAAATGCTTCGCACTTCGCAAAGTCCAAAAACGTTAGGCGCAATTTCGGCTAATAGTATGCATATGGAGGATACATAATGACAGACAAATATGGAAGTCATGCAGATTATATGGAATGGGTGAAAGACGATGCAGATTCACGACAAAAATCTATAGAGAAAGCTCTACATGAGGCATTTTCTAATTTCATAGAAAAACGAGAAGTTGAAGTCATTGTCTTTTCGAGTATGAACGCTTTTGATCTTGCAGAAGCTATCGTTAGCCGCCCCCTCATTCTTAAACCACTTTTAGCTGCCTGTAATATTGCGGCAAGAGCAATCGAACGCGACTTATCTATCAAAAATTTAAATACCTATAGTCCTCATCTGAATGAAGATCAGGCTAAAGTTATTGCAGGATATATCAAGCCGTTTTTGCCGTCGTATTTAGAAATCCCCGCCCTCAGCCAGATTGATAGGGTTGCCTTTATTGATAAAGAAATTAGGAAAGGAAAGGGGCGGTGGGAAAAAGATATCCTTGAAAGTCTTAATAGGTTTAGTAGCTTACAGTTCCATAAACGAATATTTACAGCTGGGGGCGAAGAATTTGAGCTGGATGCAGCCAGTCCAAAGTCGGGGGATATTAAAGTTGGAGTAGATATAAAAAGAATCGAAGCCAGAAGAGATATCCATAAGCGATGCGATGAAATCGTTAATAAAGCGGCCAAATTAAAATCAACTTTTCCGAATAGCAAATTTGGTGCTGTTGTGTATTATCCGTTTATTGAAGAACATATAAACATTCAGAATCGCCTTCGTTCGGATAACATAGATTGCGTTGTTTTTGCCTCAGAGTCAAATGAGTCCATCGAAAATGCGGTGAGAATGTTTCTTTCAACGCTGGGAGTATCGAGAAAATGACCAGTCCTAAAACTTTACATCGCTTAATTCAAGGAGATGCTAGGAACCTTTCATTCATACCAGATGAAAGTATCCACCTGGTTGTGACTTCACCCCCTTACTGGATACTCAAAAAGTACCGTGATTATCCCGGCCAGATGGGGCATATTGATGACTATGAGCAGTTCATAGAAGGCCTATCAAAAGTCTGGCAGCATTGCTATCGTATATTAGTCTCCGGTGGGAGATTGGTTTGTGTGGTTGGGGATGTGTGTCTTGCACGAAGAAAATTCGGTAGGCATGTTGTGGTCCCCCTCCACGCAGACATAGCCGTAGCATGCAGGAAAATAGGTTTTGATAATTTGAATCCTATTATTTGGTATAAAATTGCTAAAGCTACATACGAAGTTAACAATGGTACCAAATTTTTTGGCAAACCTTTTGAGCCTAATGCCATAATTAAAAATGACATTGAGTTTATCCTTATGCAACGTAAACCAGGTGGTTACCGTAAACCTACCTTTGACCAACGTCAATTGAGCAAGATCGGCGAGAAAGAGTATGAGCAATGGTTCCAACAAATCTGGAACATTCCGGGGGCGTCAACGAAAGACCATCCTGCTCCCTTTCCATTCGAATTGGCATATAGACTGGTTAGGATGTTTTCTTTCTGGGGAGATACTGTCCTCGACCCTTTCTGTGGAACAGGGACGACAATGCTTGCCGCAATAAAGACTAATAGGAACAGCATTGGTGTTGAAATTGATCCTGAGTATTGTCAAATGGCATTGGAAAGACTTCGACGAGAAGGACGAACTTTATACAATGAAATAGAGATAAAGTTTGAGAAAATGGAGGGGTCTATCAATGAGGGGAGTGAGAATGATGCCGAAAACAGCGCCTAACACAGCATAAAAGGTTCGTGCCTTACGGCACCCACCTAAATCCTTCGCTAACGCTCAGGACTTCTTTTATGCTGGAGCCGATAACCAAAATGACGCAGAGCTCAAAGCCCTTTGGGGTTCGCATTTTGCGGGACACCTACGAAGTGGGGCACATGAAGTGGGTCGCGCTTGCGGGTCGGGGCTGAAGCCAAAATGCCCCTAAAGGGGCACTTCGCTCATCCGCACCACGTTAGGCGAAAGGGCAAGCAAAAAGGATAATCAAAATGGAACCAAAAGACTATAAGAACAGAAGTTACCTTTCAGCAATAGAAGCAGCTAAATTTTTATGGAGGAGTGGGAGCAAACCTTGAATATTGAATTTAGAATACCCACAACGGTAGATAACAGCAGGCTAAAAACTTCTTGATAATATTGATAATGAGCTTTCTCAACAAATGGATAGGTAAGGTTGATAACAATTATATTAGGAGAGAGCGAAAGGTAGTTTGGGAAGAAAAAAATTCTTTGACAACCCAGAAGGGAGATTTTTTGGGGTTAAAAGGGCG
>JBFLYA010000151.1 GCA_040757115.1 bacterium
TATAAAAACATCAAGAAACTCTAAGGAAATAACTATAGAAATACAATAATAAAAAATTAATTTTAATCCTGTTCATCTGCGAAAATCTGCGTCCCATTTTACATTTTCAGGGGAAACGGTCATGCCCACAGGGAGTGGGCACAAAGGAAGGTGAAAATAAAGGAAGGATGCGGGCGGGGATGCTGAAGTCGAACAACGCAAGCTAAAGCCTGCGGCTACCAGCCTTCCCGAGTCCCGAACCCCGAGTCCCGAGTCCCGATTTTCAGAAGAACGGCTTAGAATTTGGGGGTAAAGGGTATTTATATACGATGAATTCAGGTAACCTTTTTGCTCAACCAGAATATTTAGTTATATTAACCGCTATACCTGTTTTAATCCTGTTTTACATAGTTGTATTTTACCAGAAAAAAAAGGCATTGGCTAAATTTGGTAATTTAGACCTGCTAAAAAAATTGTCTCCGACAATAAGTAATAACCGACAAAAAATAAAGGTTGTTTTAATTGTCTTAAGTTTTATTTTATTGGTAATTGCCCTGGCAAGACCTCAAATAGGCACCAAATCAGGGATAATAAAAAGAACAGGTATCGACATAATTTTAGCGATTGATACCTCGTTGAGTATGCTGGCGGAGGATATTAAACCAAATAGACTCACAAATGCAAAACAAAAAATAAGTAACTTGATTGATAAATTAAGAGGAGACCGTGTGGGATTGGTTGTTTTTGCGGGTGAAAGTTTTGTCCAATGCCCATTAACCCTTGATTACAGTGCGGCAAAGATATTCCTCGAGGCAATTGATATAAATACCGTGCCAGTGCCAGGAACGGCTATTGGAAATGCCATAAGATGTGCCACCGCGGCATTTGTCAAAAAGGAACAAAAATATAAAGCACTGATTCTACTTACGGATGGAGAAGACCATAACAGTAATCCTATTCAAGCGGCTAAAGAGGCACAAAAAAAAGGCGTGAAAATCTATACCGTTGGCATAGGCTCGACTCGAGGAGAACCTATACCTGTTAAAACCCCAGATGGACAAGTTGAATATAAAAAAGATGCCTTATGTGAAATCGTTATGAGTAAGTTAGATGAAACAACTCTGGAAAAAATTGCATCTTTAACTAATGGTAAATACTATCAAGCGACCTACGGCGAAATTGAATTAAATAAAATATATCAGGATATTTTAAGAATGGAAAAGAAACAACTTCTGTCGAAACAATACATTCAGTATGAAGATAGGTTTCAATATTTCTTAATTGGTGTCTTGATTTTACTGGTAATAGAAATGAGTATCAGCACCCACAGAAAAATGGCGGTGGAAAGATTTGAATAGAATTAAGGTAATTATTTTAATATCTTTTTGTACCTTTTTAGGTTTTTTAGACCCTGTTGCTGATAAAAATAGGGTTGGAAATAAACTTTATGAGCAAGAGAAATATGATGAGGCATTAGTAAAATATCGAGAGGCACAACTTAAAAAACCTCAATCCACAGAGTTATATTTTAATATAGGCAATGCCTTTTATAAAAAACAACAATATGAAAAGGCAATTAAAGAATATCAAAATGCCCTTAAAAATAAGGAGACCTTATTCCAGGCTAAAACTTATTATAACATTGGTAATTCTCAATATAGAGATGGGAAATTAGTTGATGCCATTGTTTCATATAAAAAATCATTACAGATTAATCCTGATGATTTAGAGGCAAAGTATAATTTAGAATTTGTGCATAAAAAATTAAAACAGCTATCTCAAAAACACCCTGCTAAATCTGAACAACAAAAACAAAAAAAATCTAAAGGTAGTGAAGGGGAAAATGGTAAAGATAAAGAAAAACAAACTCAACAAGCAAAGCAAGAAGATAAAAATAAGATGTCTAAAGAAGATGCAGGGCGAATATTACAGGCTTTAGAAGAGGAAGAAAAAGAGATTCAAAAGCGAAAACAAGTTCAGATTAGTGGAGATAAGCAGATAGAAAAGGATTGGTAATCAGGTAATCGATTAATATGGTAATTGGTAACTAATTACCAGTTACCAATTACCAATTACCAATTACCAGTTACCAATTACCAATTACCAACTACAAGGAGGATTGAAAAATGAAGATAAGAGTTGGTGTTATGGGCACTTCCGAAGGGGAATTAAACCCGGAAATTGTCAAAAAGGCTTATATTTTAGGAGAGGAAATAGCCAGGTGGGGTTGTGCCATACTTACCGGTGGTTGTCCTGGATTACCCTATGAGGCAACTAAAGGTGCTAAAGCACAAGGAGGTATGACCATAGGTATTTCTCCAGCCTTAACATTAGAAGAACATATTAAAATATTTCATTCGCCAGCAGATGAAATTGATGTGATGATTTATACTGGGAGTGGTTTAATGGGACGTGAAGTAACCGCAGTCCGCAGTTGTGATATTGTCATTATTGTTGGAGGACGCTCTGGAACACTCGGTGAATTCGCAATCGCTTATGACGAAGGAAAACTTATTGGTGTTTTAGAAGGAAGTGGCGGAATAGCAGATGAAATTAGAAGGATTGTTGAAACGATTAAAAAACCCACAGGTTCAAAAATTATCTATTCTACAAATCCAAAAGAATTAATTGCGAAATTATTAACCGTTCACCGCAGGGTTCAGGGCTCGGGACTCGGGGCTCGGGAATAAAAGAATCCCCTAACCCCTTAATCCCGCCAGCGGGGGAGACAAAAAAATAAAAATTTGGTGTCCTCTGCGAAATCTGCGGATATTTTCAGAGGAAACGCTCATGCCCCTGCAGGGCACAAATGACGATAAAAATAAATGAAGGATACGGGCGGGGATGCTGAAGTCGAGCAACGCAGGCTAAAGCCTGTGGCTACCAGCCTTCCCGAGTCCCGAACCCCGAGTCCCGAGTCCCGATTACTGATTACCTCTCTTTATGTCCTTGGCGCATCTAAAACCACTGCTATTTCGTGATTTATCTGGAGCAAGATAGTTTCGGATAAAACATTGGGTAGTAATTTGATTTCCCAAATAGGAGCCACCACGCCAAACACGATAATGACCAATATTTGGTCCTTTAGGATTTATTGAAGGACTATTTTCATAATAATTACTATCATACCAATCTGTAACCCATTCACAGACATTTCCAGCCATATCTTCACAACCATAAGGGCTCTTTCCCTCTGGAAAACTTCCCACTGGTGTTACTCTTTGCATGCTGATATTACATTTATTTCGGTCAAATATATCTCCCCAGGGGTATTTTCTTCCCCCTGTGCCTCTTGCCGCCTTTTCCCATTCTGCCTCAGTAGGTAGGCGTTTTCCTGCCCATCTGGCATATCTATTTGCTCCATCCCAGGTAACCTCTACGACTGGATATTTTTCATACCCAGCCTTTACCTTATACAGACCGTTTGGTTTTTCTATCTTACAATATTCGGACTCAAGATTAATATAACCGTCGTGCTTGCCCATCGCATTTAAAAACCTAACATACTGTTCATTAGTTACTTCATACTTATCCATATAGAAACTATCTAAATAAACTTTGCGTTGTGGATGTGTATTGTCTCCATTGTGCATTCCCATAATAAATTCACCGCCCTCAACTAATACCATTTCTGAAGGAATTGGAAAATCTGCTTTTTGAGACAGAGATTTAACTCTTTCTAACTGGGTAATTAATTCTTTTTTTTCGTTTTCAGCATTCTCTATTTTCTGATTTGCTATCTGCATTTGAGCCTCTAAGTTTTGTTTCACTCCTTCTAAATTCTGTAATTTAGTTTGCAATGTATATAATTTCTTTGCATAATCTCTTTGTGTGATTTGAAGTGTATTTTGATTTTTATTATATTTTTGGATAAAGTAACCAGCTATACTCACCGCGATAATGATACCAATTATGCTTAAAATTGTAATCTTTTTCAATTTCAAAAAGGTTTCCTTATTAATGGTAATTTCATCTCTTTTTTGCTCAAAATCAATCTTTGGGGCACGATGCATTTCTAAATCTGAAAGTAACTCTTTTACCTCCTGATATCTCTTCTCAGGGGCTTTTGCTAAACATTTTCTTGTAATATTATCTAACCATACCGGAATTTGAGGATTTAACTCTTTAAGTGGAATAGGGGTTTCAAATATGTGTTTATAGGCAATGGCAATTAATGTATCAGAGCCAAAAGGAGGTTTGCCAGTAAGAAGTTCATACAGGACAATGCCTACTGAATAAATATCAGTTCGAGCATCAATTTTTTCTCCTTTAACTTGCTCTGGAGACATATACTCTGGAGAACCAACTATCAGAAGGTCAGGACTCGTTAAACCATTAAGCTCGGCAGATTTAGCTATACTAAAATCTCCTATCTTTACTATGCCGTCTTTTCTAATAAGGATATTCTGTGGTTTTATATCACGATTTATAATCTGGTTTTCATGGACTACTTGCAGTGCCTTTAATACCTGCTTTATAACTCCAACCGTCTCAATCGGAGATAAAATGTTTCTTTCTTGAAGTATACTCTTCAGGTCCTGACCATCAACATACTCCATAGAAATATACCATCTATTATCAAACTGACCAATATCATATATCCTGATTATATTATCATGGCTTAGTCTGCGAGTAATCTTTGTTTCTTGTTTGAATCGTTCGACAATTTCTTGATTCATAGATAGACCCGGGGCAAGCACTTTCAACGCCACTATCTCATCTAATATAAAATCTTTAGCCTTATAAACAATTCCTACTCCTCCTCTACCAATTGAACTAATAATTTCATATCTTTTGTCTATCTGATAATGTGGTTCAAATACAATATCAATCGCAGTGATAGGTAAATTTTTACTGATAGTAATTTCTTCGTTACATTCTGGACATAATAAGGAATTGGTGTTATCCAGGAAGTTGATTTGACATTTATTACAAATCATATTATTAACCTTTCAATAATTACATTTAGATTATTAATTTTATTATTGCAAATTTTATGCTAACTCTAATTTCTGTCTTGCTATTATTAGAGTTAAAGAAATTTACCACAAAAAATATCCTGCCTTTATTGTTCAATTATTAAACACTTCCAAAAGGTTAAAGGTATAACTTCTTGAGATACAAATAGTTACAACTTTTTTAAAAAAAATTTATTTTTTTGCTTGACAAAATAATTAAAATTAGATATAATTTTTTTGCTTTGATTGGGATGGGAAAAATTTGAATATAAAGATAATAAGGGACCGAAGTGAGATACTATACCCTTTTAATATATACCACACATATAAATAAGAGAGAAAGAGTAACTTAAGTCAGTCTTGATGTTTATGCAAGGGAAAAATGTATTATTCTTTAACTCAATTAGTCTCTTAGATGTGTGGTATTTTTGTGTCTAATAGTTACCAAAAAATAAGGGCAAAAGTAACAGAAGAAAAAAACTAAGAATTACCCCCTCTTAGCTATTGGTTCTTCTTCACATTACCCTTGCCCTATTTTTATATTATACACTATTTTTAAAAAAAAGTCAAGATTTAATTTTAAAAAAATTAAGGTAAGATTATGAGTAACTTTAATGGAATAGTTGGTAAAAGTGCCAAAATGCAACAGGTTTATCATCTTATAGATATATCTGCAAACACCAATGTTCCAGTTCATATCTATGGAGAAACTGGCACAGGTAAAGAATTAGTTGCTCGAGCTATACATAATCGAAGTAAAAGAAGAAATTATATCCCGATAAACTGTGCCGCCATACCTCATGATTTAGCCGAAAGTGAGCTATTTGGTCATGAAAAAGGGGCTTTTACCTCAGCCATTAAAGACCGATTAGGTAAGCTGGAATTAGCTCAAGGGGGAACTATACTTTTTGATGAAATTGGAGAGATGAGTATCCCTTTGCAGGCTAAATTATTGCGTGTTGTGGAAGATAAAATATTTTATCGAGTAGGTGGAACTAAACCTATTAATGTTGATATTAGAATAATTTCAGCCACGAATAAATCACTATTAACTCAGGTTAAAAATGGACAGTTTAGAGATGACCTTTATTATCGGTTATCCGTGTTTCAGATAAATTTACCACCTTTACGAGAGCGTAAAGAAGATATTCCTGAATTAGTTAAGCACTTTATAAAAATGGCTAATGAGGAAACTAATAAAGATGTTAGGGATATTGATAGTCTGGCATTAACTAAATTAATGGAATATGATTGGCCAGGAAATATCCGTCAACTTAGCAATTGTATTCTCAAGGCAGTTATTATTGCCAGTCGTTCTCATATTACCATTGATGATATTCACTTACCAATATTCATACCTACTAATGGAAAATTGAAGCTACAACAGGTGGATGAGGCGGCTTATGATAAAAAAGGTCAAGATTCATCTTCGTTAGTTGATTTAGAAATAACGGCAATTAAACGGATGCTTGAGGAAAAGAATGGAAATAAAAAAGAAACCGCTAAAGCATTAGGAATAGGTCGTTCATCTCTTTATTGGAAGATACGGAGATATAATTTAGCGTAAGTGTCCAATAATTGGACACAAGACCTCTTTTATAGAAATTACAAGCAAATGTTTAAATTAGTGTCCAAAAATTAGAGTCTTTGGAAGTAATTTTGGAGAGGAAATACTTTATATAACTTTAAGTAAAGTAATAAGTAAGATAAGATTAAAAGAGGTTAGCATAAAATTTGCTCTTTTACGAGTAGGGGTAAGTAACTGGGTATAAGCAGTTGAACAACGGAGAATGATACCTGTATATGCTTATACCCGGTTAACAAATATTTACGATAGGGGATTGATATAACTAAGGGAAAATAGTGATTATTTTTACACACTATAAAAGCCAATAGTGGGTCAAGGACCTATTATTGGCTTTTTTTTGTTTAGAGGAGGTCAATTTATGAAAAAAATCATTAATATTGGTTGGTTAATTACTCTTATTCTAATAGTTGGTGGATACCTTTCATCAGTAGAGGCTATTTCTATTGTGCCAAGTATTGTAAAATTATCATTGACACAAGGAGAGAGT
Source organism: bacterium (assembly GCA_040757115.1). Lineage (NCBI taxonomy): Bacteria > bacterium. The sequence goes on from JBFLYA010000151.1 coordinate 7,013, forward strand.
AAAAGCAATGTTTTTGAGATTAATAATGGCGGAGATGAAGAAGTTTATGTTGAGATATTCACAAAGGATTGGGTATTAGAAAACAATAGCCGGAAATTTGCACCTGCAGGCACACATTCCCAGTCATTAAGTAAGTGGATAACCTTTGAAGAAGAGAGTTTTACCCTTGCCCCAAAACAAAAACGCTCACTCCGATATGCAATAGATGTTCCACAAAACGCTGAAGGTGGATATTGGGGATTAGTTTGTTTCAATTCCCGACCATTAAAAAAGGGTGGCGGGGTTAGAGTTGCTACACAATTGGTATCTTTTGTTGGGGCTGAAATTACTGGAACTTTGAAAAAAAAGATTGAAATAACTGAAATATCAGCAGAAAATATTAAAGATAGAGGATTCAGATTTCAAGCAAAATTGAAAAATCTCGGTAATTCACCTCTATTTCAACCATCTCCAGTGGGAAAGTTTAAAATTAAGGATAAAAACGATAATGTCATTGCCGAAGGAAATTTAGAAGGAAGAATGATTTTACCCAATGAAATCGGTGATTATACCTCCGAATATTTTAAATTAAACCCACATGACGAAAATAAGTATTTAACAACAATTATTTTTGACTATGGCGATACAAAACTTATTGGTAAAAAAGTTATACTGCCCACAAACACATTTTATAATTGGCAGGTATTAGAGAAACCAGCAACTAAAGAGGCAACAGAAGCCAGTGGCAAAAAACAATAATTTGTCTTTTTCAGGAGTTTTAATTATACTTTGGGCTTTATATCCTGAATCTTCTTTAGCCATATCTGGTTCTGGAAATTACACATTCGAACTTGAGGAAAATCTATCAATGGCAACTTATAATCTTAATCTTAATGGAAGACAAAAAGATTTATATTTTAACTCATCAACCAATTTTCAGATTAATGTCCAGGATAAAAAACCTGATTTCACAAATACTCAACTAACTATTTATAACAAACTGTATAATTTAGCCTTATTTAATCTATCTTATGGAATAAGCCGATTGGTCGAGCCCAATTTGAATTTATTTGGGGTTAAATTTGAAATGAAAAAAAAAGCACAGACATCAACTTTTTTTGCCGGAAAATCTGCTGGCTCTCAAGTTATGGGGATAAAAACAAACACAGAATATGGCTCAAATACATCTTATGGCTTATTTTTATGGGCTAAAGAAAATACTCAAATACTCGGGTTAGATTTCTCAAAACCTATCCATAAATTCTCAAACCTACAAGGTGAATGTTATTTAAATAACGAAAACCAGTGGGGATTACTTTTAAAAAATTTAATAAACTATAAAAAAACTACCTTACGAACTGAATATTCAATAATAAACAATGTGCCTAACTTTAACTTGTTTGCCAACTACAAAACTAAAAGATTAAATACAGAAATTGAATATTCCAGAACCAATCAGGCTAATTTATGGAAATTAAAAGGTGATTTTAAAACGGACAAATTTAATGCCGGTGGATATATTTCCAATAAAAAGGATTTATCAGAAAGCTTATTATATAATGGCTATGTTGGGTATAATTTAAAAGTTTTAAAAAAGATTACTCCTTCTATTTTGTATTCACATTCTTACAGTCATCTCTCACAACTATCAACTGAAAATATCTATGATAGTCTTTTTTTAAAAACAACTTACCTTGAATCTAAATATCCGTTATCTATATCCACCAACATAGGAATTGAGATGGAAAAACAAGAAAGCCCGACTTCCATTAAAAGTGAAGTAACCTTTGAAAAAGGTCTGCAATTACGATATGAATATTATGGATTTAGACCGTGGGCAAATTTTAATGTAACAACAGGTGAGGATAAAATCAACACATCTTACCAAAAACAATCAAATTCTATATCTTATGGAATTAGTAAAAATATTAGTCGAAAATTAAACATATCCTATAATTGTTATCAATCAGAAGATAAATCACAATCTTCATCCGGAGAAAAAATTAATAATCGAATAAACAAATTCCTTACCCTTGATTATAAATTTCCAAAA
>JBFLYA010000152.1 GCA_040757115.1 bacterium
ATTCTGGAGTAAATGGGGTTGTGGAGTGGAATTGTCGGAATTCAGCTGGTGAAAAGGTTGCCAGTGAAATCTACATCTATTTCATCAGAGATGATAAAAGTTCAAAAACAGGTAAATTGGGAGTGATGCGATAAATTTCGTTGTAACTATTCAGCCACAGAGGCACAAAGACACAGAGATGTTTAAGATGAAAGATTTCAATGAGATAACCAGAGAAAATCCTCGGATGTGCGATAGAAGTATATAAGCAAATTCCTCTTGTTAAAAGATGGCATCAAAAGGTATATCTTATAAAATGCTCTGTGTCTCTGTGTCTCTGTGGCAAATCTTCATACCTCTGAATAGTTACATTTCGTTTATCGTCTATCGTTTAAAACTATAAGTAACTATTCAGCCACTGATTAACACGGATTAGCACGGATAAATACAAAGGTCAAAAGACAGAAGTCAGAGGCGGGTGTTCCCCGCTGGCGGGGGTTAGGGGTGGAAATTTCCTCCACTGGCAGAGAATCAAGAAGGATAGAAAATAAAAGTTAGAAGGAGAGAACCCTTCAGCCTTCAGCCTAATTACGGACACGGAAAACGGACACGATTTACGAATTTTCAGTGTTTCATCCGTATCCATCTGTGGCTGAATAGTTACGATTTGGTTTATAATTCTTCGTGTCCTTCGTGGTTTTAAAAGATGTGAGGAAGGTTAATCTAACCGCACAGGTGGAAAATTTTTATGATTTTGTCCTAATCGAGCAGATTTTCGATACTAATTTTTGGATTTTTTTCAAAAGAGCCGAATTTTTTGTTGACACAAGGATAAAATTTGTGGTAAAATATCCTCACAATGGGCACAAATGGCTATAATACCCAAAACACTCAAAAAGCAATTTCCTATCAGTTAAAAGGTGCAGTACTGATTGTTACTCTCTGGATATTAGCTATCTTAACCCTATTGGCTATCTCTTTTGCACATCGAATGAGGGTAGAGGTAAAATTGACCAGATTTCAGGTCGATTCATTAAGGGCATTATATTTAGCTAAAGCAGGGATTAATCATGCTATGGCAGAATTGAAAAAGGATGCTAATGAATACGACAGCCTTAATGAAGAGTGGAATCTAAAAAAAGAGGTGGGATTAGGAAAAGGAAGGTTTATCTGTCAGATAAGTGATGAGGAACGGAAGATTAATCTGAATTGTGGCACCAGAACTGTTCTGGAGAAATTGCGCGGGTTGAATGTGAATGAGGGAATAGTCTCCTGCTTGATTGACTGGCGTGATGTAGATGATAAGGAAGAATACTGTGGAGCGGAGGATAAGTATTATCAAAGTATTGGTAAGAGCTACCACTGTAAAAATAACCCTTTTCAATCAATAGAAGAATTACTCTTAGTCAGAGAGGTCACTTCAGAAATACTTTATGGTGAGGATATGAATAATAATGGCATTTTAGATCCTAATGAGAACGATGGAGATGCCTCTTTTCCTAATGATGATATGGATGGAGAGTTGGATTTTGGAATCAGTAGATATGTTACCGTCTACTCTACCGGTATGGTTAATTTTAACACCGCTGAGGTAGAAGTATTAGAATGTCTACCATTCCTGGATAAAGAATTAGCTCAGGGAATTGTGGATTATCGGGATCAAAGGGAGTGGAAATATGATGAGAATGAGTGTCCTTTCCCAAATTTTAAGGCACTAATGAATGTCGATGAGGTAAAGAATAAATATGACATCTATAAAGATAAAGATACACCTGAAGGTAAAAAAATGCAGGAAGAATATAAACAGTTGGAGCAAGATTATTTTACTCCAAAATCTCGTAATTTTAAAATTACAGCTACTGGTATAGTAGATAAAGTGATAAGAAGGGTTACTGTAATTTTCGATAGGGAAACTGAGAAGATGAAGTATTATCGGGAAGATTAAGGACGCTATTTTAGAGAAGGCTTAGATGTACAGAGAAGTTTCTTTTTCCCATTTGACAAATTATTTAGTGTCTATGCTACACTATAACTACACAAAAATTACTTTTACGAGGAGGTTGAGGTAAGATGAGTAAAAAAGCATTAAGTGGTTTGATGATCGGGTTAATAGTAGGAGCTTTTACTTGGGTTTATGCTATGGAAGAAGAGCCTAAAGAGATTGTAAGGGAAGAAGTAGATAAAAGCACTCCCGCGCCAGAGCAGAAGGAAGAAGAGAAAAAAAGTCCTCTATGGGGTATAAGTGCAGAAAAGATAAAGGTGGAAAAAATTGTTCAGTTGACTACAGATGGAGGGGTTGAATCAATTCAATTTTCTCCTGATGGTAAGAAGATTGTAATATCAGGTAGAGGTGAAACATGGATAATGGATGCTGATGGGAAGAATAAGGGGACACTCTCTAAGAATGCACTCCCTAATTGGATTGGCAAGCAAGTATCCGGAAGTCCACTTTATTCTCTTTCCTCACCAGATGGAACTAAAATTATTGAACTGTCTCATGACAAGTCACATAAGTATTGGGAGGCTTCACCATATAGATTAGGGAAAATAAAGAATTTGACTACGGGTAAAGAAATTATATTCCCAACTAAAATGTATTCGAGTATGATTCAATGGTCGCCAGATGGACAAAAAATTTATTATAATGCCCCTGGTGCTTACAGTTATATCATTGATGTTAATGGGACTATTTTAACCCGTTTTTATCATGATGGAGAGTTTGTTTGGGCACCAGATAGTATTAAAGTTGCATATAGTGATATGGAGATTGAAGGAGACCTAGGAGATTTGGTGGGTTCGGAGATTTATGTGATGAATGCCAAAGGTACTGGTAAGATTCAATTAACTAAGACCCCTGGTAAGACGGGAATTGAGGTATCTCCTGTCTGGTCTCCTGATGCAAGTAAGATTTTATATAGACGAGAATATGATGGAAATTATTTTGTCTTAATATTAGGTGTTAAGGAGGTTGAAGAATAATAATGACAAATCCAAAACTAAGGGTTATTTTTATAATAGGTTTTCTGCTTCTATTTAGTCCTCCATCATCTCTATTTGCTGGTCTTCTAACAGGCAAGAGATTTTGTATCGACCCTGGACATGGTGGGACGAAAGCAGATGTCCCTCAAGGGGTAAACTATAATTTAGGTGCAGGTGGCTATAATGGCTCTGCATGGCCTGATGAAAAGGATCTCGTTCTTGATTGTAGCAAATGCCTATGGCTCCTCTTGAAGGAAACAGATGCCACTGAAGTAAGATTGACAAGGATAGAAGATGTATATACCTCTTATCATAGAAGAGTTACAGTAGCCAATGGGACTCCAACTGGTACACCAGCAGTCGATATGTTTATCTCTGTCCATCACAATGGGGTTAGTAACACCGAGAGTAATTATACCCAGACAAATTATGACCCCTCTCCTGGTACATGTAGCACAAATGGTACTAAAAATCATGAGTTAGCTGTATATACGGTTAATGAGTTGGATTCTCTACTTCGCATAGGTAAGTACAAAAGTAATGATGGAACATTAGCCCGAAAATGGGGTAAAAATGGGGTGTATGTTTTACATCATATCACAATGGTAGGTGAATTAACAGAGGCTTCATTCATTAGTTGCCGTACCGAATAGAACAAATTAGTCACTTCTAACAATGAATTTATTGATTACAATGAGAATGACCATTGTGATCGTGAGGAGTACATGTCCTATGCTATTCTACTTGGTATTTTAGATTATTATGACAAGTCTCATCCAGTAGTTCATACACCTGTAACTACAGCCAATGTAAATCAAGCAATAACTATTACGGCTGAAGTGATAGACTTTGCTACAGTTACTTTATGCTATCGAACTTCACCCGGAGGGACCCACACATTTACAAAAGTGCCTATGGTTAAAGGGGCAGAGACTACGTGGTCAGCAACTATTCCAGCCTCAGCAGTAACCTTATCTGGAGTAGAATATTACATTGCAGTAACTGAGGAATATCTTCAGACTTCAGCTCCATATTTGATAACCGTACTCTCTCCACAGGATGGAGCTACACTCAATACACCAAGACCAACCTTTGATTGGAGTGATTCACCCTATACCTCAAAATACACAATACAGGTAGCCACATCCACTACCTTTACTAATCCTGTGATTAACGCTACTATTACAACTTCATCATATACTCCCAATCTTGACCTTTCTACTAATACAACCTACTACTGGAAGGTGTATACTTCTCATTCAGATAGAATTAGTACCTGGACTTTACCATGGAGTTTTATGATAGGTCCCCCTCCAACTTCTCCACCTACAATTGTAAGTACAGCTCCAGTTGATGAAGCTCAAAATGTCCCAGTAGACACAAAAATCGTTGTCACCTTCAGTCTTCCTATGAATAAAGCTGATACAGTAGCGGCCTTCTCCATTTCCCCTATGGATATCAGATTAATAAATCCAACTTGGAGTGATAATGATACTGTCGTAACTTTTGATTTAAGCGATAAATTAAAGATGAATACAACTTATAGAGTAACAATTACTACTATAGCAAAAAGTGCAAATAACGTTTCGTTAGTACAGAATTATAATTGGACATTTACCACTATTCAGAGATGTTGGAGTGAGGATATAAGATTGACTAATACATCAGGTTACTCCCAATATCCTGCAATTGCTGTAGAGGATAAAAACGTCCATGTTGTCTGGATTGATAAGCGTACTGGAAGTTGGGAAATTTATTACAAGAAAAGTATGGATGGTGGAAATACGTGGGAAGCTGATGAAGAATTGACTAATTTCCCAGACACCCCTATGCCTGCGATTCCTCTTAGAGATCCTCGTATTGTTGTAGAGAATAATAATATTCATCTTGTCTGGAGTGAAGATAGAGATGGAAATTGGAAGACTGAAATTTATTATAAGAGAAGTACCGATGGTGGGAATACATGGGAACCTGAGAAAAAATTAACTAATACTCCAAAAGAATGTGAAGCCCCTACTATTGACATAGATAATGGAAATGTTCATATAATCTGGGAGGATGATCGAGATGGTGCTTCTCAACTTTATTATAGAAGAAGTACTGATAACGGATTCAGTTGGAACTCTGAGACACGATTGCCTAATGTTAGCTATGGACATGATCCCGTGGTTATTGCAAAAGATAATGTTGTTCATGTGCTCTGGAATGATTTTTTCTATCCTAATCACGCAATTTGTTATATGAAAAGTATTGACGGAGGACAGAGTTGGGGTTCTAGAGTAATGTTAGCCAGTTACAAAGGAGACATGTGGACACATGATATGGCTATAAATGGTAATAATATTCATGTGGTTTGGATACAAGACTATTTTATAGAATATCACCGGCAGTGGGCAATATATTATACAATGAGTACAGATGGTGGAAATAGTTGGAAAAATAATGTAATCCTGAAAGATTCAGGAAATTATGACGACTCTGTCATAACAGATACATCTACAGGTGATATTTATCTAGCTTATAAAAGTTATGAGGATGAAGAAAGTTATATTTATTATATAAAAAGTATGGATAACGGAGTTACATGGGAAGATGCTATAAAGTTAAGTACTGGCTATTCACCTCAAATAATTTCAGATAATAATGATGTACATATAGTTTGGGATGACAATCGTGAGGAAGATTGGGAAATCTATTATAAATCCTATACTTCAGGTTTTGATGTTCCTCCAATTACTCCAACAGATTTAAATTTCGAAGCAGGATATGGAATTGTACGCTTAAGTTGGACGCCTAATCCAGAAACTGATATAGCTAAATACAATATCTATAGAGATGATACCAAAATAGGAAGTGTTACTATTCCATTTTATCAGGATACCAATGTAGTCAGTGGCAAAACCTACATATACACTATAACTGCTGTAGACAATGCTGGTAATGAAAGCAGCCCACAGCTTCCTAATACTCTGAATCCCCCACTTATAGTTCAGGTTCCATCACCTATTCCATTAACTGTTAATCCAGCTATTGATAGTACCCCCAGTTATTCACCGGATGAGTCTACAATAATCTTTTATACTGACCGTAATGGAACAGGGGATATTTATGGAATGAATTCTGATGGAAGTAATTTAATAGGTATTATGGAAGACTCATATAATAATTATTCTCCTGATTGTTCTCCTGGTGGAGATATGCTTGCTTTTGTCTCTAATAGAAGTGGGAATGATGACATCTGGGTATTGAAGAATTTAAATAAAGTTATACAAGGAAATTCACCTGAATTAGTTCCATTAGATGTGGGTGGACAGGGTTGTGATTCTCCAAAATGGTCACCTGATGGTAAAATGATAGCTTTTAATCATACTACAGGAGAAAAGAAACATATTTTTGTAGTAACGAATGTCCAGGATATAATTTCAGGTGATGCTACTACTGCTATAGTAAAACAAGTGACCGATGAAATTGGTGATGATTCAAAACCAATGTGGTCACCTGATGGAGCTATGATTGCTTATACTTCCAAAAGAAATCTTAATAATTCGGATGTCTATGTAGTTAAGAATGTGTTAGATGTTATCTACAATGCAGAACCTATTTTAGCTCAATTAACTAATGATTCATCAGAGGATATGGGATGTGGATTTTCACCTGATGGAGAGAGATTTGCGTTAGCTTCAGAAAGAGGTAATAATGGAAAACTTAATACCTGGATAATTAATAATGTTCAAGAGGTAATAACTGAAGGCCCACAGGTAGCAAGTATGTCTTATCTTTTTCCATCTCATGCAAATGAAACTGTTACCTGGTTTCCAGATGGGACTAAACTGTTAGTAACCTCAGACAAAGAAGGGAATTTAGATATCTATGTAGCGGATTATTTATCTGACAATTCAGCCTTTCCAGTAGCTAACATAACTTCACCTATTTCAAATCAACAAGTAAGAGGAGAAGTAATAATCAAAGGCACAGCAGAGGATAATGTAAGTGTGGATGGCGGAACCATCCTGTCAAAGTTAGTTTCATATACCCTTGAGTATGGAGAATGTCCGGCACCGGATAGTTGGGTAGAAATTATTACTTCTACTACCCCTGTGACCAATGGCACCTTAGCTGTCTGGGATACCAGCGGGCTTTTAGATGGGATTTATACCATAAGGTTAACGGCTACTGATGGGGAAGATAGTAATGTGGAGAGGGTAACTATTAAAATTGATAATGCACCTCCAATTATAACTAACCCACAAGTTACACCAGATACTGTAAGTATAGGTGAACAAGTAAAATTTACTGCCCAAGTAACTGATGAATTTAGTGGAGTAAAATCTGTTACAATTAACCTTACTCCTATTGATGGCTCAGCCAATCAACTGATGTTTGACGATGGAACATACGGGGATGAAATAGCCAATGATGGAGTTTATACTTATAAAACTACAATACCAGACTCTGTCTCAGTTGGAATAAAGGATTTGGTTATCACTGCTGAGGATAATGTCTCTAATATCAATAAAGCAACTATTTCCCTACAGGTAATAAATCCTAAGATAACATCAGTTAATCCTACCTCAGGCACTATTGGAACAGAGGTTACACTGAAAGGTGAAGGCTATCTTGCCACAGAAGAAGTCCGTATTGACTTTGGCACTACACGGTCTATTGGGGTTGTGCAAATAAACCAGGCAGGTAGTTTTACGGCTACCTTTACTGTAGATACCCAACCAGGAGGTACCATTACTGTTACTGCGAGAGGTAAAGATTACACTGACTTCACCTGGTTTAAAATATTTGGTCGGATAACTTTGGTCAGTCCGCAGCAAGGCACAGTTGGGACACGGATAGAGGTTATGGGTGATGGATTTGCTGCCAATGAGCGGATAGAGATAGACTTTGGGACTAACCCTACGATAACAGTAACCTCAAGTGATAATGCCGGCAGGTTCTGGACAGTATTTACTGCCGATACCCAGCCGGGATGTGGCACAATAACCGTCAGTGCCAGAGGTAAAGATTGTGTGGCATACAGCTGGTTCCGAATGATTGGTCGGATAACTTTGGTCAGTCCCCAACAAGGCACCGTTGGCCCACGGATAGAGGTTATGGGTGATGGATTTGGTGCAAGTGAGCTGATATACATTGACTTTGGGACTAACCCTACCATAGCAGTAACCTGGAGTGATAATGTCGGCAGGTTCTGGGCAGTATTTACAGCGGATACCCAGCCAGGATGTGGCACAATCACCATTAGTGCCAAAGGCAAAGATTGTGTGGCATATAGCTGGTTCCGAATGATTGGTCGGATAACTTATGTAAGTCCCCAGCAAGGCACAGTTGGGACACGGATAGAGGTTATGGGTGATGGCTTTGCAGCCAATGAGCGGATAGAGATAGATTTTGGGACTAATCCGACGATAGCAGTAGCCTCAAGTGATAATGCCGGCAGGTTCTGGGCAGTATTTACTGCCGATACCCAGCCAGGATGTGGCACAATAACCGTCAGTGCGAAAGGAAAAGATTGTGTGGCCTACAGCTGGTTCAGGATGCTGGGCAGGATAACCGCTGTCAGTCCACAGCAAGGCACTATTGGAACAGCAGTAACCGTTAGAGGTGATGGATTTGCGGCAAGTGAGTTAATCTATATCGACTTTGGGACTAACCCGACGATAGCGGTAATCTTAAGTGATGGACTGGGTCGGTTCACTGCTGTATTTACCGCAGACACCCAGCCAGGTTGTGGCACAATAACCGTTAGTGCGAAGGGGAAGGATTGCGTGGCATACAGCTGGTTCAGGATGCTGGGTAGGATAACCGCTGTCAGTCCACAGCAGGGCACTATTGGAACAGCAGTAACCGTTAGAGGTGATGGATTTGCGGCAAGTGAGTTAATCTATATCGGCTTTGGGACCAATCCAACAATAACAACGACCATAAGTGATTATCTTGGCAGATTCATCGCCGTATTTACCGCAGATACACAGCCAGGATGCGGGACAATAACCGTGAGTGCGAAAGGGAGAGATTGT
>JBFLYA010000153.1 GCA_040757115.1 bacterium
TGGAGATTAAGGAGATAGGGAGATATTATTAAAAAAATTGAAATTAGTAGAAACTAATAGAAATTTATGGAAATTTGTTGTTTCCCACAATCAATTTCTACCTATTTCTATAAATTTCAATCTATATCTTATCTCCATATCGCCCTTATCTCCTTATCCCCTTTCTTACACTTTGTCTCTGCGGTAAATTACCACCTGAACATTTACCGTTATTTAATAATCCCCAGCTTGCCGATTGCCTTCTGTCCCTGCTCGTTCTTAATCAGGTAGATATAGACACCTGAGGCAACCTCGCGTGGATTTGTCCAGACCTCTTCATCTGTGCCATTGTTATGCTCTATCTCTTTGACTAATTCACCCACGATGTTGAATACCTTAATCGTGCATTGAGCGGTTAATCGCTTGAAATGTAATTGTTGTCCCCTTGAGGCATAGCAGGGGTTGGGATAGACGAACACCCCGGTTAAGTCGCTGGCAGCGGTTATCTTTGATTTGCCTGCGGGGGCAACAAAGGACAGATGAGTGATTGTGCCATAGACGATATTTGCATCTGCATCTCTATTTGAGTCAACTACCAATTTCCAGAGATTACCATCTGATGATAGATACAACATCAGAGTTCTTTCATCTATATTCCCTAAAACCGTCTCGTCATAGTTAAACATTATCTGCACAGGAGTGGTTAAGGTGCCGGTAATTTCAGTGGCTGATGTGCCAAAGGCATTTATTTTCATTCCAATGCCAATATTCCCTGTCAGGCTTTGCAATATGGCAGAACTAACCGTTCCAATGGGTAAGAGATATACCTCTCTGGTAGAGGTGCCAAATCTTGCGGTTGCCGTTCCCCAGGTGGCGGTTAATGTGCCTGTCCAGATTCTTATCTCATCCACACATTCACCTACAACGATAGGTATTTGGGCAGTAGAAGTGCCATCAAAGGCGGTAATTGTGCCAATGCCTATTTGGGTGGCATAAAAGATGGTGCTTGTGCCAAAATGAGATGACAAAGTGCCTATGTTGCCTGATAATGTCCAGGTAGCAAAGAGGGATTCTGTGCCTTTGGCAAAGCAGTAAAGGGAGGTTGTGCCAAAGATGGGGATTGCCCTTTTATCTGCCTCTATTCTAATCCCTTCAGGGATAAGAAGTATTTCACAATCAGGACTTTCTGGAATAGCCTCAAGATTTCCCACATTATCAGATGCCCTTGAGTAAAACCTATATCTATGATGATATTCCCCTGTATAGGTATAAGCACCGGTTGAAGTGGCAACATAAATCGTGGCATAAGGACTTTCATTATCTGAACAATAAATGGTATAGTTTCTAATCCCAGAGCCATTTAGGTCATCACTACCTTGCCATTCAAGATTAAAGCTTGTAGAGGTAGAAATAGCTGGCAGAGGCTTTACATAGCTTGTTGGGATACCAGAATCAATGGTGTTAAAGACTTCTGGTGTATCCATTGGGTCATTTGTATCAAAGACAATGCTTGCTTTGTTTTTTATCTGTGTCCCTGATGATAGGTTTGATTTAGGCTTAATGGTAAAACTTACCCATCCCTCTCCATTTGGTGGGTCTGAATTTGGAGGAAGAAGGTCTGTAAGCTCATTTGTCCCTAAAGTCCTTCCCTCAAGCTTTATTTGGATTGTTCCAGTTGCACTTAATGATGCTTGAATATTAAGTTTTACTGTATCTGTCTCTGGTGTTCCACCACTCCATGTTCCAACAGAAATTATTGTTGATGTTGAGATTTGTTGGCTATCCTCTGGTAGGTTAATTATCCTGTCTCCTATGCAGATGCTATTGAATACAAGGGTTGAGGTATCAAGATTAGGAGAAAGCTGGTCGGCAATCTTTATCTCTTGAGCATATGCCGTAGCAGTAGGAAGGGCATTTTCAAAGTAGACAAGATACTGAAATGTTTGTTCGGGAGAAACCCATTTGTTCTCACCAAAGCCTGAAGGACCAGCTTTGTCATTGGGGTCGTAGGAGATAACTACCTTTAATGATCGCTTAAATATCGCAGCCATTTTATCTGCATCCTCTATGAGGGCTTCTTCCAGAATCCTCCATAAATCAAAATTTCTACTTGGGGGCTGTATCCAAAAAGGCTTCTCTTCTTCCGGCCACCTCTTCGGAGAACCAGAAAAAAGTGTAAAAAATTCATATACCCATGACGGCGGATTAGTGCTAAATTCCCAAGTTTGTAGTCCGGCCTTCTTGTACATATCATTCGCAAACTCCACACAATTCTTAAAGGGACCAATTGGAGGACTTAAATATGGAAACCTCTCCCCGACCATGTTCCATGCCTCAAGAGCTATTTTCTCCCCGATATTAGGCGTCCAGTCAGGGGTATGAGCATGTCCCACATACCCTCCTTCCCCCTTTTTCCACTGCGCAAAAGGTGTAACCTTCACGAAGTCATCAGTATTGTGGTCGATTACAAATCCGTTGCCATTAGCATCCTCCACATAAATACCAACGTGACCCGTGCCGCCTGGTGGTGGAGACAAACGGAAAACCATATCTCCACGCTGGGGCTCACTATTCGCCTGAAGTGACTTAAGAATCTGTAATTCAAGAAATTCCGACTCCAATCTATTTCTCGCTGGCGACTCTAATATACTCTGTTCCACCATAAAAATAGAGGCACTAATAGGTATATCAACCCTTTGTGTTGTTGTCAGTTTCAGAGGAAACTCATCTATGGAACCAGCGGGAACATGTGTAATAATAAACCATAAGGAAATCTTCGAGCCACTGTCCAGAGCATCTTCTGGCTTAATTTGTTCCAACGTTGGCTCAGCCAATGGAACATTAACTTCGTAATTAACATTTCGAGGTTGACGGAGTAACAAAAGTACGCTATGTGCATCCAGATTCCCAGCATTACCATATCGAATCCAATAGGTTTGCTCTCTACCAACTTGTATCTGTTCCCTCCCTACAATCTCCACCCACAGCTTTGGCTCTCCTCCTTGCTCAATAGTAAATCCTCCTGGCAATACGAGAGTCCCCTCAAGGTTTTCTACCACAACATCCCATATCCCTGGCTCTTTATTTGTAAGGTCAAATGTTGTGGTAAGGCGATTAGGGGTATAAACTATAGATATTCCAGTAATCTCATAAACCCCTCTCTTTAATTTAGGGATAGCCCCTTCCTTAAAACCCCTTCCAATTATTTTTACTGTGACTTGCCCTGCATTCCCTCCCTTGCTTGGAGATATACTTAAGATAGCAGGTGGTAAAATTATTTGAAATTCATAGGCACCTATATCTACGATGCCATTTATAATCCTTGGATTACCGTCTTTGTCGGTGGTAAGCCAGCTTGGGACTGCAGAATTTGAACCTGCATCAATGCAGGGGGAGGAGGAACCAAGGCGATAATCACTCTCGGCAAATTGGGGGTCATCTGAGATGTCATTTGGTCCAGCAGAGCAACCAGAATAATTATTAAAGCCATTATCTCCATTTTCCCAGACATCGTTGTAGTCAATGGTAGGGGTGCCAGGAGGATCTCCACCATTCCGAATGCCATAGGTCCAATCATTGGATGTGCCATTTTGGACAATGATATTGTTGGTGATATTTAGGGAGGAGTTCCAGCAGAAAATGCCATCCTTGCTATTTCCCGATATTGTGTTATTGGTGATGGTGGGGGAGGAGGAGTACTCGCAGGAGATGCCATAATCGCTATTCCCCGAGATTGTGTTGTTGGTAATGGCTGGGGAGGAGGAGAAGGAGCAGGAGATGCCATGGTAGCTATTCCCCGATATGGTGTTGTTGGTGATGGCTGGGGAGGAGTACCACCCGCAGTCGATGCCATCATATCTATTCCCCGATATGATGTTATGCGTGATGGCTGGGGAGGAGTGGGTGTCGCAGGAGATGCCACACTTGCTATTCGCCAAGATGGTGTTATGCGTGATGGTTGGGGAGGAGCCGTAGCAGGAGATGCCATTCCAGCTATTCTCCGCGATGGTGTTATTGGTAATGGTTGGGGAGGAGGAGCAGCAGGAGATGCCACTCCCTTTATTCCCCGATATTGTGTTATTGGTGATAGCTGGGGAGGAGGAGTTTTGGCAGTAGATGCCATACTTGCTATTCGCCAAGATGGTGTTGTTGGTGATGGTTGGGGAGGAGTTGCCGCAGTAGATGCCATCATTATTCCCTGAGATGGTGTTATGCGTGATTACTGGTTCTGCACCATTGTTGCAGTATATTCCATAACTTGCCCCGGTTATCCAAAAGCCTGAAATAGAGACATTATCTGTAAATGTTCCATCAAAGGTTACCCCATTATTTCCTGAAGGAGGTTTGATCGTAGGTGTTCCGTTTCCAATTAGGGCAATCCCTTTGTCGATATAGACAGGTTCTGTATAAGTTCCAGCCGTAACCGAGACCGTAGCCTCAGGAGGACAAATATCCACTCCTCTCTGGATAGTAGAGTATGGATATTGTTGCGAGCCATTCTCGATCCCTGTGGTGCTGCTTTTATCAACATAAATAGTGGTCGTCTCTGTGGAGAGCATCCTGAGTTCTATTTTGAGAATTGGGCCATCTACCCTGATCCCTCCTCTATAGGAATGATAATAGCTGGCACAGGATGCCCTGATGGCATATGTTCCGAAAGGTAGATTTTCGATGGTATAGGTGCCATTATCACTGGTGATTGCCTCGCCTCTTGTTAGACTCAATATCTTTGCCAGAGAGATTACCTTTACCAGGGCTCCGGAAATGGGATCGCCGTTTGTATCCGTGACCGTCCCAAAGATAGAACCGGAAAAAGAAGGAGGGGTATCTTGATACTCATAGGCACCCATATCAACTATGCCATTTATAATCCTTGGATTGCCGTCTTTATCAGTCGATGTCCCGTAGATTCCGGGGGCGGTGTTTGAGCCTGCATCAATGCAGAGTGAACCAGAACCCAAATGGTAGTCACCATTGCCGATAAACTGCGGATCAAGGGATATATCGTGCAAGCCAGCAGAGCAGTGGTAGTAATTATTATTACCGCCTTGCCCATTCCGAAAGACACAGTTGTAGTCGATGATTGGGTTGCCTGAGTATTTATAAATACCATAATAACTTGTGCTTGTTGTCCCGTTTTCAGTAATAATGTTATTGGTGATGGCTGGGGAGGAGGAGTCGCAGTAGATGCCATCCTCGCTATTGCCTGAGATTGTGTTATTGGTAATGGTTGGGGAGGAGGAGTACTCGCAGGAGATACCATCATCACTATTTCCCGATATGGTGTTGTTGGTAATGGCTGGGGAGGAGGAGAGGCAGTAGATGCCACAGCCATTCACTGAGATTGTGTTGTTGGTGATGGTTGGGAAGGAGGAGTTGGAGTAGATGCCATATCTGCTATGCCCCGCTATGGTGTTGTTGCTGATGGTTGGGGAGGAGGCGTGGCAGTAGATGCCATCCCATTTATTCCCCGCTATGGTGTTGTTGCTGATGGTTCCCGAGGAGGAGAAGCACCAGATGCCACAGTCATTCCCTGAGATTGTGTTGTTGGTGATGTTTGAGAAGGAGAAGCACCAGATGCCACAGTCATTCCCTGAGATTGTGTTGTTGGTGATGTTTGGGGAGGAAGAGTTGTCGCAGTAGATGCCATAGCTATTGCCCGATATGGTGTTGTTGGTGATGTTTGGGGAGGAGCAGGAGATGCCCCGATCGCTATTCCCCGAGATTGTGTTGTTGATGATGGTTGGGGAGGAGGAGTAGCAGCAGATGCCATGGTAGCTATTCCCCGAGATTGTGTTGTTGGTGATATTTGGGGAGGAGGAGTAGCAGTTGATGCCATAGCTATTCCCCGATATGGTATTATGGATAATGGTTGGATTTGCACCATTATGGCAACATATTCCACTGTTACTTGCTCCAGTTATGGTAAAGCCTGTAATTGTGCCGTTTGCATTATTGCTATCAAAGGTTATGATACCGTAATTGCCTAAACCAGATGAAGTGATTGTGCAAATATCTGCACCCGCTCCAATTAAGGTTAAGGTTTTGTTAAGATAAACTGTGCCGGTGTAACCTCCAGGGGAAACAGAGACTATGCCACCAATAGGGCAGGCATTTATTCCTTGCTGGATTGCGGTATAAGTTCCAATGATTTGGCCTAAAGAATCATAGACTGTAACTGAGCCAGTTACGGTTGGGGTTCCTTGGAATTCATAGGCACCCATATCAACAATGCCATTTACAATCCTTGGATTACCATCTTTGTCAGTGGTAATGGTACCTATGGCTGTGTTTGAGCCAAAATCTATGCAGGGGGAATTTGATTGGAAATGAAAGTCAGTTAAGCTTATAAATTGTGGGTCAAGTGAGATGTCGTTTGGTCCAGGAGAGCAATTGCCATAATTACCTGAAGAATTATTCCAAATATCGTTGTAGTTCATCGTGGGATTGCCAGAAGCTCGGTAGATGCCATACCATCTATTATTTACAATGATATTGTTGGTGATTTGTGGCGAGGAGGAGAAGAAGTAGATGCCATACCAGCCATTCCCCGATATTGTATTGTTAGTGATGGTGGGGGAGGAGTAGTCGCAGTCGATGCCATCACAGGTATTCTCCAATATTGTGTTGTTGGTGATTTGTGGCGAGGGGTAGTAGTGGCAGGAGATGCCATATCTGGTATTCCCCGATATGGTATTGTTGGTGATGGTTGAGAAGGAGGAGTTGCAGAAGATGCCATAGCTATTCCATGAGATGGTGTTATTGGTGATGGCTGGGGAGGAGGAGTCGCAGTAGATGCCATAGCGATTCCCCGAGATGGTATTATGGATAATGGTTGGGTTTGCACTATTTGTACCAAATATTCCACTGCCATATGGCCAAACTGTGCTTGTTGCCCCAGTTATGGTAAATCCTGTGATTGTTCCCTTTGCATTTGTGCCATCAAAGGTTACCGTGTTTGTATCGCCTAAGCCAGAGGCTGTAATTGTGCAAACACCTTGAGCCGCACCAATCAAAGTAATATTTTTGTTGATATAAACCGCCTCATTGTAGGTTCCCGTTGAAACAATAACCCGATCCCCAGGATTTGCCGCATCTATTGCCAACTGGATTGTCGTATAACTTCCTGGCACATACAAATCCACTGCCATTGCCCCCTGGGTTAAAAAACCCATCCCAAATACCACTAAAGCCAATAGCTTCTTCATCCCGTTAGACCTCTTTTTATATCCCATTAAACCCTTCATATCACAGCAAGGTCTTGTGGGATTCATCTTTTTATACCTCCTGAAAAATAGTTTTGAGCCACAGACACAGAAAAACACAGAAAAAGTAATGCCTCAGTTATCGGGTGTAAAGGGAGTAAAATTGAGTGAAATTGGAAATTAGAAATTGGGGAGAGAAGTGAAAAACTCAATTTCCAATTTCCAATTTCAGCGTTTAAGTGAATAAATAGTTATCTTCCCACCTCATAACTGAGGGATTACCAGAATTTCTCTCTTTTACCTCCACCTTAATTTCCCACCGATAACTGACCCATTACCAGAAAAAAATAATTTGCGTGAAACTTCCTTTCCTCCTAAAAATACCTCACACAGAGCCACAGAGTTCACAGAGTATATTTAATTTCTTTCTCTTTTTTCTCTCTGTATCTCCGTGTCTTTGCGTGATAAATATCAGCGTCAAAAAACAAAAAAAGCGTTTCATTCGCTTTTAATTCACGACTGAAACGCTTTTTGTGATTGGTCAATATTGTTGTAATATGTTGAAAGTAAAGGAGTTAAGCGGAAGCCCCCCCCCTTCTAAAAATTCTATGGTATATCTTTGGTTATTGGTTAGATTAGAAACTTTTGGAATGAGAGTCATAATTTCTTACCTCACATCTTTATCCAATCTTTTCTATAAAATCTTTTGCTAATTTTAAATAATGTTTAACTCCCTGGGTATCATAAATAAGTCCTCTATAATAACCTGCTATGTGCAAGGTGTCATAAAGCATTTCAAATTCCCTCATCAACTTTCCATTATGAACAGCCAGGTATTTTTTTAATGCTTCTCTATATCCATCTACTGACTTTAGAATTTCTTTCTTCGCAACTTGCTTCTTTTCAATCAGATATTCATTTATTGCCTCTAAAATAGCCAGATAGGCTGTTCCAAATGCCTCTTGGATAGGCTTAACATCTGTATAGGTATTATCCTCTACTGGAATAGACCTCAATATCTCCCTGGCATTATTTAAATATCTTAATGATTCTTTCATTTTTAAATCTCCCCGTTGTTTTCTTATCTTAACATATTTTCTTTTATTCTGTCAACAATTATTTTGTAAAAGGGTGCGTGTAAAGTTTGTTGGTAAATTTCAACCTATGAAATAGAAGAACAAAATATCCCCCAATTAGAGTGAGAAAAAGAATAAACAGCTCGCTCCTATGGAGCTAATTTGTTATGAGGGAGATAATCTTTCTACAAACATATCGCTCCTCTGGAGCTAATATGAATAAAGCTCCGTAGGAGCAATCTGTTTGTAGTATTTCGCAAAAGCAATATGTTTGTAGCTCCGTAGGAGCAACCTGTTTGTAGTAGAGATTGAATATCTGTTTCTTGCATTTTATTTAAGCCTATTTCACAGGTCGATTATTTTTAGTAATGGGATTAAGCGGATTATTTTTTTATCCGTTTAATCCGTTCAATCCGCTTACTATAACTTAATCCTGTCAGAAAAGACAAAAAAGCACAGTAAAATTAATCACTGTGCTTATATTCTCCTAACTCTATGTCCTGC
This sequence comes from bacterium, assembly GCA_040757115.1. Classification (NCBI taxonomy): domain Bacteria; species bacterium. The sequence continues at coordinate 8,765 of JBFLYA010000153.1, forward strand.
AACAGGTTAGAATGACTCTCCCTCTCTGTATGTTCTGTTAGCGTTATCCATCTCTTCTCCTTTAACAGATTCTACATCTTAATCTCTTTTTACCTTGATTCGGTTCATCATTATTTAAGTGGCTGACCCCTTACCCTAATTATATCTCAATAT
>JBFLYA010000154.1 GCA_040757115.1 bacterium
TACCGCTTCATAGTTCGTCTGTAATAACGCTTTCTCACATCTGTCTATACTTATCGCATCCCCTTCACTAATCTTCATCTCAAACATCCCATCCCCCTTCCTTTCTAATTCACTCCCTGCTGGCTCAGAACATTCCTCTATATCTACCTTTACTACAATCTTATAATTTCCCATTTGGTAGCCCTCCTTTTTTTATTGTTGCTACCATTTATATCGGCAAAATTAACACTTTTCTTTAACTTCTTATCCCATCATTATTGATAATTCCCAACCGCACAGGTCGAATTTTTTCCCTTATCCGCAATGAGCAGATAACGGGGTAGGGATGAGCGAAGTGCCCCTTTAGGGGCATAGGTTCGACAGGCTCACTACAAGTTTTGGCTTCAGCCCCGACCCACTTCGTGGGTGCCCCGCCGCTGATAGCCGAAGTGACGCAGAGCAACTTCCCTTTTTCAAAAAATCCCCTTTGAGTTACATAAAGCTTTCGCCTTTCGCTCATTCGCATCCCGATAACCAAAATGGAGCGAAGCGACATTTTGGTTATCGGCTGAGCGTATCTGAAGTTCCGAGCGAAGCGAGAAATTTGGGCTGAGTGCCGAAGGCACGAAGCTAGATACGCTCTGTTAGGCGAAGGCGCTATCATTTTTTCACCGTTTCATATAGACGTTGTTTACCACTATCACATTTTATTTCTATCAGCTCATTGCTTAAGCACGTATGAAAAGAAATAACAACCATTTCTCGTCCTTTCGGGTAAAATTCATGAGCTACATTGTTATCTATCACATACCAGCAATCTTCATTTTGCTGATTGAATAATCGCATCTCCTCGCAACGGCCGGCAATTTTGACCTCTCCTTTCCCTTCGACTATTACCGTGTGTTGAGTACTATTTGGATGATAATGAACAATAGAAAGAACATTCTTTTTGTTAACGAATACCCAGGCAGATTTGATGTTCTGTGGGAGTCTCTCACGAAAAGACTCTATTCTTATGGCACTCCCTATGAATGGTTCATTAGACTTTCGAAGCTGTAACTTGAGATTTTTAATAGTTTCTTTGATTGATGCGTCTTCTAATAATATTTTAACCACAGCACTTAGATCCTTCAAATATTCCTTTTCCATAAAGTTTCTCCTAATATTATCTAACTGGCGATTTCGCCTAACTTGTTTATATCCGAACAGGTTCGGATATACCCCCAATTTTGGGGTGATATCCGAAGTACTTCGGATATCCCAACTCTAGCTGAAAAGCCCGGACACCCCTTCTATTAACAATCTTTTGCCACCCATTACTTCCCTTTCTTCAGGTTCAAGGTATCCAGTGGACTCTTTATTTTCCCAATGTTTTTAGTACTCACATGGGTATAAATCTCTGTTGTCTTACTATCTTTGTGTCCTAATAGCTCTTGAATGTATCTTAAGTCAGTCCCGCCTTCCAATAAATGCGTAGCAAAATTGTGTCTTAAGGTATGTACTGAAACATCTTTTTTTGTACCAGCCTTTTTACACGCATCCTCTAATATCTTTTCAACTGTCCTTGTGGATAAATGTCTGCCTACTCTTGCTCCTTCAAATAACCACTTTTCGGGTTTATATTTCCTCCAATATCCTCTTAAAATTTCTAATGCTACTTCCGACAACATTACATAACGATCTTTTCTCCCCTTTGACCCTTTGATATGAATTAGCATCCTCTTGCTATCAACATCTTCTGTCTTTAATCTTACTACCTCTCCAACTCTTAATCCAGCAGAATATACAAGCATCAACATCACTTTATGTTTTAGGTTATTCACTGATAAAGGCGTTTAGAATCTCCTCAAAAGTTCCATTACTATCTGGAAAGCTCCAATATTTCTTATCAGAATGCCACCAGTGTTCCTTAATAGTCTTCATCTTTGCCACATAGTCAGGGTTATAGGGGGAAGTAACTATTATTCTACCATCTTAATTTCTACACCTTTCATAATTTCATTATAACAAAGTCCTTAAATATTGTCAACTTTTTTTCTATTGCTGCCTGTGATTCAGACACTGGACATCAGACTTATGTGCAGCAATTCTCGGTGAATTTTTAGAGACTGAATTCACCTCTGTTTAGGAGAGATAGAAAAAAATATTTTTCGTAAAGATTTTGAGAGAAAAATAAGGAATAATGAGCCTCTATCTAATTTTTCACCGAGAATTGCTGACTTATGTGAATTGTGCTTGACAAAAAGCTTTCCATGAATTATAATATGTATGATATAACTATTGAAGGAAGGAGTATTTGGATGCGTTTTTTAGATGTTAAAACAGATTATGCCTTCAAAAAGGTTTTTGGCTCTCAAGGAAGTAAGGATATACTTATTAGCTTTCTTAACTCGGTGATTGATTTTAAAGAGACTGAAAAAATCGTTGATTTAGTAATCGTTGACCCCTACCAAATACCATTAATCAAGGGGATGAAGGATACCTATGTCGATGTTAAAGCCAAACTCTCAAACCAGAAGAATGTCATTATCGAGATGCAGGTTTTGAATGTAGAAGGGTTTGAGAAAAGGATTTTATATAATGCGGCTAAGACATATTCAGCTCAGCTAAAAGAGACAGAATCATTTACCAGCCTTGAACCTATTATTGCTCTAACCATTACGGACTTTATCATGTTCGAGGATGTAGATAAGGTTATCACCTATTTCAATCTCATTGAAAAGGAGACTTTAATCAAATACCATGATGAAATCGAACTTGTTTTTATCGAATTGCCCAAATTCAAGAAGAATGAGGATGAGCTGGATTCAATCAAAGACAAATGGATATATTTTATAAAGAATGCAGGCAGACTTGAATATACTCCAGAGAGCTTAGTTAAAGAGATAGAAATAAAGGAGGCATTTGAAATAGCCAATACTGCGGGGATGAGTGAAAAGGAGTTAGAAATTCAATATAAGCGGCACGATTTTATCCGAATGCAAAGAGGTGCGATAGAGTTTGCCTTAAAACAAGGGTTAAAACAAGGAATACAACAAGGCAAAATAGAAGTAGCGAAAAGTCTTTTGAAATTAGGGGAGAAAGTTGAAAAAATATCCCAGGTAACGGGATTAACAATAGAGGAAATTAAGGGGTAACTATTCACCACGAAGAACACGAAGAAAATTAGATGGTCTCTGAAATTAATCACAAACTACACAAAGAATACACAAAGAAATAAAGGGAAAAAATTTATTCTCTCAAAAATCTTTGACTCTTTTGTGAAACTCTTTGTGGTTAAAAAATTGTAGTTATTGTCAGACACTACCGAAAATTACAAGACATTAAATTCCATTTCGTGTCCTTCGTGCTCTTGCGTGGTAAATAGTTACCGAATGGATTAAATAATCAGGGCACTCCTACGGAGTTAGAAAACATTTTTTGTGATTCAGTTCTACAAACAGTTAGAGCTCCTACGGAGCTAAAAGAGATGTCCTATAAAAAGACAAAATTCAGCATGGTAGAGGTAATCTGTTTGTAGAGAGAGATTTCACGAAGTTCAGAGGTTTAAAAAATTGCCCTCCACCCCTCTTTAAAATGGACAAAAATTGAGAAAAAGGAACCAATTGAGATTTGTAAGTTTTTTAAAATTAAGGACTTGTGTAACAGGAGGGCAATAAGAAAAGAGGTGTGTTTGTAAGTTTATTTAAATCAAGGTGTTATGAATTTCGTGAAAGGCATGTTGGAGATAGAAGATAGGAGGTAAGGAAATAGGCGTGAGGAGTGATGTTTTCCTTACTATCTACCTTCTACTCTCTACTTCCTATTTTCAGGGGAACATCAAAAATGTCCCAAAAGCAAATTTCTATCAGTTATATAAATAAAATACTTACCTTTGCTGTAATATCTCTTCTTATACTCATAACTATTAGTCTCTTACCTTCAGGAGTTAGGCATATTCAGACATTATCGCTCATTCATCAAGGTGATAGATATATGGGAGGAGGTATGTATGAAAAAGCTATTAATGCCTACCAAAAAGCAGAAAAGATAAATCCTGACTCTTCCCTCATCCACTACAAAATAGCCTCTGCTTATGCTAAAGCAAGGATGTATATAGAATCTATAAAGGAATTTAATCAAGGTATAAATCTTAATCCGAAGGACAAAAGGATAAAAAATGGATTAAATGTAGTTCTAAAAGAGAAAGATATGTTAACTGATAGATATTACAGTCAGGCACGTAACTCTTTTAATTTGAATAAATTGACAGAGGCAAAAAGAATCTTAGAAGATGGTTTAAAGGTAGTAGGAGAAGATAATAAATTATGTGAATTATTAAAATCAATTGAAAAAAAATTACTTCAAGAATCTGTAGTAGTGCAATATCCAGCACCATTATTAGCAAAAGCAGAATCAACAATTTCCAAAGATGAAACCTTACCTGTTGAAAAAAGAATAGAGGATAGAGTTGTAAAACAACCGACTAAACCTCAAGTTACAAAAGAAGAAAAGGCAGAAAAGAAATTCACAGCAGGAGATGGAGTAACAGTAATTAGTAATCCAGTGACTGCCAACATACCTTCAGATGTAATAGTAGCAATATATGATAAGCACGGAAGCATATATACAGGTGCATATTGGGTAGAATATGACCAGATAAATAGAACCAAAAAATTAGAATTAAAATATACCCCAATTACTATCCATTTTAAATCAACGGACCCTTTAGCCACTTTACCTGCTGATTATACATTTAACCCACCTGAATCCTGTATTCATACATTTGAGAATTTAATTCTTAGAACCCCGGGTAAGCATCTGGTAACAGCAATAGCCACTCAAGAGGGAAAGAGTTGGGCAGTTGGTTTTGATGAAGTTCTGGTATATCCAGCAGGTAAGATAGAAGGAGTAAAATGAAGGATATATTTATAAAATTAGGGATAATTTCTTTAATAATACTTATTGGTTGTGGAAAGAATCCTGCGGTAGTAAATTTAAGAATAATAAATGCACAAAAGATAACTGAAAAAGGAGGAATATCTCCTATCTGGTCACCTGATAGTAAAAAAATAGCATTTATCTCTCCTGCTGGAAATATTTGGATTACATCCCTTGAAAGTGGAGAAATGCAACAAATAACAGATGAAGTAGTAGGTGCTGGATATGAATATATATCCTGGTCGCCTGATGGGAAAAAATTTGCTTTTAACAATGAAAACGATATGGGAATAATGAATATTGATGGGACAGATAGAGTAATTGTAGTCGGGCACTCGGCTGCTTCTCAACCACAATGGTTGCCAAAAGCAAAGAGGATTGTTTTTATGTTAGCCAGTACTTATGCGATGATAAATATTGATGGAACAGAATGTAAATATATAGGTGGAACTTTAGGATTAGCTTATCTTGGATACTGTTCTGGATTCCCACCTAAATGGGCATTTTCTTTATTATCTAATGGAACTCAAATGCTTATAAATACCACAGAGTTAAGTCGGGGAAAGGACCAAAAAGTGAAATTTTTCCCCGCCGGTATTGGAATAGTGGAAGTTAAATGTGAATCCGCCGACAATCTTAATGTTCGAATGTTACAGAAATTAAAGGGAGTGGTATCAGGTGCTTCCTGTTCGCCTGATGGTAAGTTTATTGCCTTTTCACATTTAGGGTATATCTGGATAATGAACGCTGATGGAACAGGTTTGACTCAATTAACTTCGTCTGAATTAGGTAATGTTAAAGCAGGACCTGTTTTTTCACCCGATGGTAAAAAGTTAGCTATAGTCTTAAGTAAAATTGGAGATTCTTACGATAATATCTGGATATTAACTTTGGGTAGGGAGAAAGATTAGAGATGTTTTGGAACAGAATTCTTATTATTTATTTACTATTTATAATTGGCTGTTCAAATACTAATTTACAGGTTAAAGATATAATCTGGATTGGGCATTCTGATGAGTCAAATTATAGTTGGTCTAATGATGGACAATGGGTAGCTTTTGGATGTCAAGGAAACCTCTGGATTGCAAATATTGAAGGGAGAAAGTTTCGCTTAACATTTAATAATGGAAAGGATCCATCCTGGTCTCCTGATAACAATAAAATACTTTATATTTTTGCTGGAAATCTTTGGGTGAACGATATAAATTCCTTTAAGGATATTCAATTGACTACTGATGGAAAATCTTCTGAGGTCAGGTGGTCACCAGATGGTAGAGCGATTGTATTTGTAAAAGAGGGAAATATTTGGGTGATGAATAGTGATGGTTCAGGGCAGAGACAATTGACCACAGGTAACGACTGTAATCACCCTCTATTTTCTCCTATGGGAGACAAAATTGCTTTCTCTTCTTCAAGAAGTGGTGGCATGGAAGCAGATATTTGGTTAATACACCCAGACGGAACACCACTGCGTAAACTATCAAAGGGTGGTAAAAATATGGTTTGGTCTCCTGATGGCTCAAAAATTATATGTAGTGGTCCCTGGACAGATGGTAGATATTATGGCCATGCATTTTATATCATCGATGTTACTACTCAGAAAGTTAAATCTATAAAGATTTTGGAAACTACTCCTCCATTATTTTATATACCATTACTCTTTTCCTCTATCATCATTGGTGATATTAATTATACCAATTATTCTCTCTCATGGTCTCCGAATGGTTCAAGGATTGTCTTTGATAATGAGATTAGAAGAAAAACTAATATCTATGCAATAAGTAGTAGTGGAAGAGATTTATGTCAGTTAACCTCAACAGGAGATGCAACCAGGCCAGTTTGGTCTCCGGACGGTAATAAGATTATGTTTAAATCAGGAGATAACATTGGGATATTAGTTCTTAGCGAGCAGGATAAGTAGGAGCAAACTGCCTATTCATCTTAACCCAAATTTTAAGTTATTCTACTTGTTAGGGAAAAAATCAGAGTCAAACCTGAATGGCACTGTTTTATTTAATTTTTTCTTAAGTCAGTGCCATTCAGGTCTGACCCCAATCTCCCATTCAGATTTTCGTAAGCGTTCAGGTGGTGTAACAAAAGGAGATGTGGAGATTAAGGAGATAGGGAGATATTATTATAAAAAAATTGAAATTAATAGAAACTAATAGAAATTTATGGAAATTTGTTGTTTTCCACAATCAATTTCTACCTATTTCTATAAATTTCAATCTATTTCTATTATCTTATCTCCATATCACTCTTATCTCCTTATCCCCTTTCTTACACTTTTGATATATAGCCTGAACGGTTACGATTTTTTAGCTTTTTTTTCAAAAATTCACGAAACTCCAGTTTACTGGAGAACTTGCATCTTGCGTATTTAAAAGTAAGTTCTCCAATTGGAACATGAGACTCTCAGAGTGTGAGTAAAAGAGAAACTTCTCTAAAAAAATACAATTAGTGATGGGTGTGTTTTGCTCGATATTGGTCAATGGCAAACCAGACTCCGATGATTAATACGATTAATAGTACCGCAAATACTCCTGTCATTTTATTCTTTCCTTTCATCTTTGGGACAAACTAAAATTCCCAGAATAACTGTTAGCCCAATTCCACATAATAGTAATATTCTCAACCAAATAGCAAATTTAAAAAAGAATTCACTGGCAAAAGCCGCTGCAATAACAATCTTATTAATATCCATTAATGTTCTGGCTAATAGTTCTCTTCTTTTATCAGTAAAGACACTTATTCCTCTCGCCGTAGTAATTTTAATTTTATCATACTTTTTTATTTTGTCAACAAACTTTTGCACGAAAATATTTATACTCGATATTCAAGTTTTTTTAAGATTAAGTGGTTTATCCTTTTTTAACCGCAAAGAACGCAAAGAAATTAACCGCAAAGAACGCAAAGATTATAGTGCTCTGTTAAGATTGAATTTGCATGTTAGTTAGGTGATCGGTAATCAGTAATCGGAGATAACAGGCCATTGTTTTCTCTTCACCGATAACCTGATAACCGATAACTTTCTAAACATAGCAAAGCAAACTTAACAAAGCAATAGGTTGTTCACCACCTTATTTTCCTTCCTTTGCGTCCTTTGCGAAATCTTCCTTTGCGCTCTTTGCGGTTAAATCTTTATACCTTTAAAAAACTTGAACATCAAGTGATAGGATTATTAATGCCTGTATTAATGTCCATAAAAAGTTAGGACATGGTTTTCTGGAGAGCATCTATCACAATACCTTGAAGGTTGAGTTTGCAAGACAGAACATCATCTTTGAATCAGAAAAAGAAGTCAAGATATTCTATCAAGGTGTTGAGGCTGGGATTTATAGACTTGATCTTTTTGTTGAAGATGAGATTGTGGTAGAGATTAAAACTGTTGAGGAGATAAGTGGGAAGTATTATAATCAGGTTAGATCATACCTTAGAGCAGTAGATAAAGAAATAGGGTTACTGGTAAATTTTGCAGACTCCAGGATTGATGTCCGAAGAGTGGAGCAAGAAAAAGTTTGAGCCATTTCTCCAATTCTCCCTTTTCCCCATTTCTCCTTGTTTACACTTCTAATATATAGCCCTGTAATGTATAGCCCTGAACGGTTACGCAAATTTGCCAAAGTTCAGTAAAATTATCTCTTTCCTTTCAGCGTTAAAATACTTGAAGTCCTTTTTGAAATTTGATTTGTAATTTTGCATTTTGATATTTGATATTTGATTTAATTTCAGGTCTAACTCTCAGAATATTTTTTACCCATAAATTTTACACGCCCCCTTTCAGAATTAATCCTTGACAAAAGCTTGATTTTATGGTATCCTAACATTAAGGGATATAATAATTTGTAAGCGTTCAGGTAGTGTAACAAAAGGAGATGTGGAGATTAAGGAGATAGGGAGATATTATTAAAAAAATTGAAATTAATAGAAACTAATAGAAATTTATGGAAATTTGTTGTTTTCCACAATCAATTTCTACCTATTTCT
>JBFLYA010000155.1 GCA_040757115.1 bacterium
ATTTTGATATTTATATTTGATATTTAATATTTGATATTTGATATTTATTTGTTGTCTCCCTCAAATCCTATTTTGCAGAACCCTATACACTATTTTAACCTTTATGCTAGATTAAGACACCACCAAAGTCTGATGATTTTTTTTGCAACTTATCCTTTGAAGTTGAGTTGATAAAAAATGCTTTACCTATTTTCTTCCCTTTGTGTCCTTTGCGATTTATCCTTTTTTAATCGCAAAGAACGCAAAAGAAATCCACCGCAAAGAACGCAAAGATTAAAGACAAAAGGAATCATAAAAAATTCACGAAACACCAGGTCGTCTTATTTTTGTTACCTCTAGGAGAAATATTACTCCTTGAGCAACTCCTCTTGACATAACATGATAAACTGCATCTTCTTATTGTACTCTCCATTATCTGACCATAACATATAATCAAAGTTTGACCCCAATCCCCTCTGAAATATTAGAGTTGTGAGAAGTCAATTTCTGCTTTATATTCAGGAATGGTATGGACACCAATTATCATCAGCCAATTTTCACCCTGATATAACCGCGTTAAACCTAAACTAAAGAATATATTGGCATATCCTTTCTTTAAAAAATCCTCAAGACTAAGAGAATGTGAGGACTTTTTAAGATATTGTAAAACATATCTACCAAAGGCACGCAGTTTAATATCCGGGCACGGCTTTTCTTTCCACCTCTCTTTCCCTAATGTAAAATTTATCCGAACAGCAATATCATCACCTTTTTTATTTGGTTTAAAATGAATTAAAAAGTCATCTGGCTTGATCAATCCTAAGGAACATTCTTTAGCCTGAAGTCTATTTAAATCCTCTTGATGAGAATGGGTATTAAGGAAATCAATCTTTTCTTTATCGTTAAGTTGTCTAACTAATCTGGGTTTAAATCGCCTATCAATAATCCAATCCTCAATATGAGGCGGGGAAGGGTTTGGTTCTTTAAGAAAAACTTCAGATACAGCCAATAATTTTATCCGTGGCTCTCCTTGAATAATAAAATCTGTCAATTGGACACAATGTTCCATCGGGTCACTAATGTCTAATCGAACAGGCCGAATCCATTTGCCGGTGTTAGACTCTATTCCTGCAGTACAAATTCCATTAGCCATTTTGGTCATAGCTAAGATAACTAATTCTTTAGATATAGTTTCTTTTGACATCATATTTTATAGTAGTTAGTAGTCAGTAGTTAGCAATATTCTCTCTACTTTCTTACAGGTGATAAACTTCAATATCTGGTAAATTTTTAGCCCAAAATTCTGCTATTAATCGACGATGACATTTATCCACAGTCGGCTCGGTGCAAAGCAGGCAAATAGTCTGGTTTTTCATCAGTTCTTTCCCTAATTTTAGAATACTAACTTTATTTTTCTCAAGTGATTTCAGGAAATCATTCTCATATCTATTCCAATTATTGTCCTTTTTATATTGGTTAAGTATATCTTCAATGGGAGCAAGTTGTAGTTCATGGCGATAGTTAATACCAAAGCCGGCATTAAGTAAAAACTCCAAATCCTTCCCTTTGGAATAACCTGCTAATTGGGAAGTATTATTTAATCGAATATCCACTACTAAGGTTATTCTTGCCTTCTGCAGCAATTTTATAAATGTCTCTAAACTCTTCCTGGTAAATCCAATGGTGTATATTTTATGCATTTTCATCTCCAAACTGTAACCGTTCAGGTGATAATTCACCGCAGAGACGCAAGAGTTCGCAGAGAAGACATAGAAATAAATTAGATAACATAAAAGATTATTGATGCAGACATGGAAATACTTATGACCTGCTTGCCCAATGTTCAGCAGGCAAACCAGATTTGTTAATCAATTTTAATGTTATTGTACTCAAGAGCTTGCCCTGATGAAAATCAGGGATGTTAAGCGTCTCGTCAATAGATTTTAATTTTTTTCTCTGTGTCTCTGCGGTGAACAGTTACTCCAAACTAAACACTTACTCAAAAAGCGATAATTGTTGCACTTCATTTTTAAACTCTTCTAATTTTGGGTAGTCCAGGGTCCCATCCGCCAGGATATGAATTACATCTATCTCTTTTTCTAATAAAGATTTTGTAATCAGGAGATGGCGATGGCATTGTCTTGGGTCTGCTTCAGCACACATAATAGCGGCTCTTTTACCCACCGTTTCCTCAACTAAAAATTGTAAGGTGTTAAGATATTCTTCACTTTGAGCATATTTTTTATAATCTGTTTTCCCAGTGGCAGTGATATATTCTGAATTAGAAGGATACCCCCCCAATCCTTTCCCTAAGTATAGGTATTCCATATTATTTTTCTCAATGATTGGTGCTAATTCATTTTTATTAAACCAGGTGGCATATTTACAATAAGGGGAGGTTCGGACATCAACCAATATTTGAATTTGATGGAGTTGTAATAATTTAATAAAGTTTTCTAATGAATGATTACTATGTCCGATTGAAAAAATCATTAAATGAAACCTCATTTAAATCTGGTGTTTCGTGAATTTTTTATGATTCCTTTTGCCTTTAATCTTTGTGTTCTTTGCGATTAAAAAAGGATAAATCGCAAAGGACACAAAGGGAAGAAAATAGGTAAAGCATTTTTTATCAACTCAACTTCAAAGGATAAGTTGCAAAAAAATCATCAGACTTTTGAGCCTAATTTTGCCATCTTTGAGCAAAATAAACAGATTGATAAGGATAAAGAGAAGTTTAGAAATAGCATAAAATTTACGAAAATCCAGTTAATATAAAGATATCATAAAAAAATTTATATGTCAAGAAAAAAAACTTTAGGTATCTGTAATTCAGACACTGGACATCAGACATAAGACTATAGACTCTATTTATGGAGGAAATTAGTGACATTTGGGAAACCATCCTCAAAACTTCACTCCCTGAATTTTTCCTAAGCCTTACCTATGTCAGTGACAGTGTCAGTGTCAGTGAAGAAACTTCTTCAACTCATCCAACACTTTCAACTCTTTCTACTCTTTCAACTCTTCCAGCAGAAGAAGTATAGGCAGGTCTCCTAATCCTTCATTCTTCTGCAATTTCTGCCTGCTTTAGTCTGAGGTCTGATGTCTATAGTCTATTGTCTGAATCACAGGATTGATAGGGGTGCAGGTAATAAATATGGGTAACTTTTTTTACCACAAAGGCATAAAGACACAAAGTTTTTCGGTAGCCGTTCACCGCAGGGATACAGAGACGCAGAGAAAAAATTAAAAACTATTTACCAGACGCAGAATTCCATCACGGATTTTCATCAGTGCAAGCTTTTGAGGACCGACATATCATGATTGATTAACAAATTTGGTTTTGATGTCCTATGTATTACAAAGATTACCTCAATAATCTTTTCTGTTATCTGATTTATTTCCATGTTTTCTCTGTTCCTCTGCGTCTCTGCGGTAAATTACCACCTGAACGGTTACGTTTTTTGGTAATTGTTCAAAGACGAAGATTAGAACTTAACTCCTTTGCGATTTGTGTTCCTTTGCATCCTGACGAGAGGTCTTTTTATGAGGACTATAACGAAGTATAACTTCAATAAAGGCAATTCTGATTTTATCTAAGAGTGTTGTAGATAAGGGAGAGGAACAACAAGAAGGATGTAATTCTTTTTATAAAAAGTAAAGTAAAATATTAAAAGGTAAAACAAATATAAAAATATACAACACGCAAATTTTCGACCTGTGCAGGTAGAAAATTAAGGAAGATGTTCTGGGGCTTGTACTTGTTTAGCGTGTTCTGAATGACGCTAATTTAAGGCGTAACTCTTTGGTAAATAATAGCATACCGATGTAAAATATAGCACTTATTAATTGGAATTTGACGTAACCGTTCAGGTCTTGAGTTACTAATATTGATTGAGATTTCGGAACACTTACAAAATATTGAATGTAGAATGTAGAATATCGAATGTAGAATGTTCAAAGTATAAAAACGGCCAAACAGAAAAATCCAGAAACTTCATCATTCTACATTCAGTATTCTACATTCGATATTCAATATTATTTCTGTTACCTGAACAATTACAGAAAAAGAATTATATGCCATCAAAACATGAAGGTTGAAACCTTGTTTTTAATTTGATTTTCTTAGTGTCTTTGTGGCTGAACGGTTACAATTTGACATAGATATGACTATGAAATTCCAAATCACAAATTCCAAATTCCAAATAAATTCAAATAACCAAAATTCAAAACATTACTCCCATAGTTTGTATTTAGGACTTGAAATTTGGTGTTTATTTGAAATTTGGTGCTTGGGATTTGGGATTTTTTTACTTATCCACTCTGAGTAAAGTTTTGACTAATAACTGCTATATTCCATGAAGAGCTTAATGCAAATATCAAAATGTCCAAAGCAAAATGACAAAGTAAAATGCAAAAGTACTTGTAAGTCAATAAATTACACACGAAGTCGATATTTTTGATATTTGATATGTCATTTTGCATTTTAATATTTAATTTTTGATTTTGTATTACAAAACTTATTGGATTTCAAATAGTTTTGTAATAACTCAATACTTTTTCTTCATATTCTCTGACCACGCTAAACAGGTACGGGGCAGCGTCCCCAAAATATTATCTCTTTATTTCTCATTGCACAGGTGGAAAAAAAATTTTTATGATTTAATGTTTATAAGTTATTGATAATAATAATGTTATTAGTTTTAAATTCTAACCTATTTTTGATCTCTTCAAAAATTTCTCTTGACAAAATTGCAATAATGTGGTATATATTAATCAAATGAAGTAAAAAAAGGCTAAAATTGGTTAATTTTACTCAAGAAAAATAAGTCTCCCTTTAAATAAAAGATATTATTTATCCAGAGTGAAGTAAGACAGCAGAACCTACCAACATTCCCAGTTGTTTTACTTCGGAGAGATAGGTAGTTACAATAAAACTAATGAAGAAAGATTTTTTAGATAACAAAAAAGTGGAGGTATTGATAATTTAAAGGAGAAGCGGTCATGACGAGTAGACCTACTATTATGACATTAAAAGAGGTAGCTGATTATCTGCGTCTTCATGAATCAAGTATTTATCGACTATCAAAGGCGGGTAAAATACCTGCTTATAAAGTAGGGAGAGGCTGGAGATTTAAAAAAGATAAAATTGATGAATGGTTACATCAATCAGTTATAATCAATAAAAATAAACCCTTTGGTGAGGGAAAAAAAAGATAACGCTCACTAAAGGGTTTTTTGTTTATAAAACAGGAAGGAAAGGGAGAAAACCTTAAAGGTTAAGAAATTGTGACTTTTTTTTAAAGTTTTTGGTAACTCCCTTTAGTTTATAACTTATTTATATAGAGGACGGAAATCAGAAACCAGAAGTCTGCCCTGGCTTCTGACCTCTGCCTGATTAATCATAATTTATGAGGCAAGGAAGTATAGTTACTATATAATGTGTATCTTCGTATCTGGGTGGTAAGTATTTTCAAAGGGGAAAAAGATGAAATATCCTGATAATGAAAAAGGGGAAGTAATTTTATTATTGGTTGTTTTCATTAGTGTAGTTCTTTTTATGTTAGTTTTCTCTTTTTATTTATTATCTAAAGTAGGGTATAGTAATGCGGTTTTAGAGGAAGGTTATTGCGTGGCACTGCCATTAGCCGAGGCTGGGGCAGAAAGGGCTATGTGGCACTTAACTCAAACTCCATCCTGGCGAGCAGGCTATGGCAATCCTCATGGAGCAGGTGAGCCTTTTTATTACCCAAATTCTACTTATGAAATAGGGCAGTATTGGGTGACTCTTTCTACTGTTTTACAGACAGTAGATTATAGCATTGTGCGGATTACCAGCCGGGCACAGGTTAAAGGTCCTAAATTATTTGGTGTAGGGGTAGGTTTTGGGGCAACTAAAATGATAGAGGAAGTAGTAAAAGTAGTTTTTACTGTTAAGCCTGTCGGGGCGCGATATGCAATTATGACAGGTGGGAAACTAAATCTTAATGCCAACTCTATTATCTATGGAAGTATTCGGGCAAATGATACAATCCAGATTGATGCAAAAACAGATATTTATCCTGACCCTTTCTATCGTGAAGGCCGTGTTTTGACCAGTAAAAATATTGGAGTTAAGGCAAACCTGTTTCTTCATGATACATCTAATGATTTGCAGGATGTAAGAGCAAAGGGAACTATTACTGATAAGTCTAAAATAAGTGGAACCGCTGATGGTATTTTTGAGTATGATACAACTTCAGATACAGATGGGTTGATTAATGATGGTAGTATTAAGCCGGGTGAATCAGGAACTTACATTCCTAATCCGAATATGAATGAGATTATGGCGGCAGTTACGCAGGTTCATACTGAAACCAAACTTCAAAATTTTGACCTCGCCGGTGGGGTGCATCTTTTCCTTAATGGGATTGAGTTTACACCAGGAAAAATTTCTGGTAAAGGAACAATTATTGTTATTAATAACAAAGATGTAGTCTTTTCTACGCCAGTGGGAAAGGAAGGTGAGCCAGTTGAAATGAATATCATTGTTATCAGTGGAACAGATGGGGTAATTGGCACAGGTGATATTTATTTTAATCAAAGTTCACATCTGAAAGGGTTGATTTATTGTCATGATAGTATCTATGCTCAGGCTAATTTTTCAGTTACGGGCTCGGTGATAAGTTATGATGGAGAATTGATATTACCTAAGGCACAGTCGGAATATACGCTAAATCCATTTATGCCAGTTACTCCACCTGGATTTAGTAATTGGTGGGATCCAACGGGCAATGTCGTCGGTAGTGGTGGTAGTCCGGTTACAGTTCTCTCATGGAGGGAATTATTATAATGTGTTTAAGCAATGGTTATGTCCTCGGGGAGTGGACGCAAAGGGGAATGAAAATGTATTTAAGGAGTGATACTGGTGGGAATGCTGAAGTCGAGGCAGCGCAGGCTCGGGGCACCCATGCAGAGCATGGGTCGTGTGGCTACCAGCCTTCCCGAGTCCCGAACCCCGAGTCCCGAGTCCCTATTTTCAGGGAAAATGAAAAAGGAATAGGTTTGATAGAAATTCTCTTGATGGTAGTTGTTTTAGTTTTTATTGTCATGGTGGTGATGATGGTGCTTTATACGGGCTCAAAGAAGGTAGTCAGCACAGGGAATTCGACTATCGCGGTTAAATTATGTCAAGAAACCATTGAGATAATCAGAAAGATGGAGACCAAAGGTATTCCTGAAGGAACTTTTCCTCCAGATACTTCTTTATTGTTTCCTCAAGGAACCTATGGCCCAGTAACCGTAGGTAAAGAAAATGGAACAAGAACAATCTCGGTGAGGAAAATTATCGACCCGGAATCTACCGGAACAAATACAGGTTATCTCGAAATAATCACAAGTGTTACCTGGCAGGAAGATGAAAGGATAAGAAGTCGATTGTTAGCTACCTATAAGAAGTAGATAGCGAGAGACAGTAGTCAGGAGGAGGTGAAAAAAGACTGAAAAAAGGTTATACTTTGATAGAAACATTGGTTAGTCTTATAATCACAGGAATTGTTATCCTGGTAATTGTATTTTTCTTTAGTGGTGGAATAAAAGATTATATGCAGACAGTTAGAAAACCTCAGGTGAAAGCACAGGAGATTGTGAGGGAGACGATGAGTGGCAGGGTAGGAGATAAAAGAGGTGGAATGTTAAAAGAGATGCGGAATCTTATGGGACTATCTTTTGCCGATAGGCGAAATATTACTTTTGTCCTAAATTT
Source organism: bacterium (assembly GCA_040757115.1). Lineage (NCBI taxonomy): Bacteria > bacterium. Next base: position 7,727 of record JBFLYA010000155.1, read on the forward strand.
TGGTGAAAGATATGCCGATATAAATAGTAATGGTAAATTTGAGAGTAATGAAGCAATTATTTTTGATGAGGATGGAAATTTTAGTTATGAGCAAGGCACAGATACAGTTAAAACAGGGAGTTCTCCACCGGAAGGAACACCACTTTTAAACTTCTATAATTTAGAAAAGCATTCAGATGAGGGTGAAAATAACTATAAATTTGATAGTGGTGAGACAGTTATCCGTGATTTAAACGATAATAATCAATATGATACAGGAGAGGAAGTTTTAGTAGGTGGTGTTCTGGCTAATGCAACTAAACTTGTACCATTTGGTAATACCATTACTTATGAGTTAGATATAGCCAATAAAGAGATAAATAGGCTTGAGAACGGAACACATACGGAGATAGTAGCTGATAATATATTAGTTGATGCCGTGAATAATTCCTTTGGCTTAGAATTTCGATATTTTGATACTAATGGGGCTGAACTTGCATATTTGCCGCTAAGTCTTAGTGATAAACAGGTAGTTTGCTTCATAGGAATAAGGATAGCTACAGATGTTGATGATGACCAAAAGAGTGATTTTGAATTAAAGACCAGGGTTTTTCTGAGAAAGCTTATGAAGTAAAAGAGATTTTAAAGAAAAACCACTAAGGCACTATGAACAGAAAGAAACACGAAGGAATAACATAGAAATCCTTGTAAATCTTCGTGTTCTTCGTATCTTCGTGGTAAAAAAGGTATTTTCAGAAAAGAAAGGAAGTTTCACGCAAAGACGCAAAGGACACAAAGAAAAATAAAGGAGAGAATTACCTTTGGGCCTTTGCGAGAGAAAATTATTTTTTTCTGTGTTCATCTGTGATTGATGCAAAAAGATGGAACCACGAATGGACACGGATGAAGACAAAATTTATAATTCGTGTTAATTCGTAGTTAAAACCTATTTTTAGGAGAAACGGTCATGTCCACAGGGAGTGGGCACAAAGTCTTATGGTGAAATGTCAAGTAAAAAATTAAGTTTTTTTAAAAATATTTTTCTTGACTTATATCCCTAAAAAGGCACAAAAATAGTATGTTCGGATACAAGTGAATTTTTTAAATA
>JBFLYA010000156.1 GCA_040757115.1 bacterium
GGAAAGTAGGAAAGGGGGAGACATTGCCCCCAGAAGAGGAATACCGTGCACATCCTTTATCCCTTTCCTACTTCCCTACTACCTACTTGCCTACTATTTTCATTCCCCCAAATAACTGATGTATTACATCTTTCCTTTTTCTCCTTCTCAACCTTCTTTTTACGCCTCATTCATACTTCCGGTTCGATAACCTTCCAGGTCAATGCTAATGTAAGTATAGCCAAGTTTTTTGAGATTAGCCACTATTTCCTTTTGCCTCTTCAGGAGGAGGGGTATTTCTTCTTCAAGCACTTCAATTCGGCAATAGTTTCCATAGTGCCTTATGCGGACAACAGATATGCCAAATCCTTTAATGAATTCTTCTGCAGATTCCACTATTTTTAGAGCATGAGGAGTAATCCGCATACCATAAGGGAATCTGGAGGCAAGACAGGCCATTGAGGGTTTATCGAAGGTAGGTAATCCCATCATTTTTGATATCTCTCGGATTTCATTTTTAGTCAATCTGACTTCTTCCAGTAAAGACCGAACGCCAGACTCTTTAATAGCCTCTCTACCCGGTCGGAAATCAGAAATATCATCCACATTTGAGCCATCGAGTATGTATGGCAGACCGTATTGTTTGGCAATCTGGCATAGTTGGTTGAATAATTTCTTTTTGCACAGGTAACATCTGTTTCTGGGATTATCCGCGAAGTCAGGGATTTCTAACTCATCCGAATCAATAATTAGATGTTTGACACCCAGTTTTTTTGCCATTGCCTTTGCAGATTCAATCTCTGATGTCGGGTAAAGTGGTGACCTGGCGGTGACGGCAAGGACTCTATCCAACAGCACATCACAGGCTATTTTTACCAGTAAGGTAGAATCCACGCCGCCGGAGTAAGCAATTAGCACACCACCCATTTCTGAAAGGATATTTTTTAATTTATCTATCTTTGAATAGTCAGTCGTCATAAAACTTATCCTTACCCACAAGTTTTAGTGGACACCGTGAAGCGTGAGAAGAAAGGGGTTTTAATAATTGACAATTGACAATTCACCATTCACCATTATTAAGGAAATTTAGGGAAAAAATTGTGAATGGTGAATTGTGAATGGTGAATTGTGAATGAATGCATAGTTAATAACATTGTCCAGTAAAAGATGTGGGTAAGGATAAGGTCATAAAAAGGTCTGACTCCTAATCCCTACATCATCTTTTCCGAAGTTAGTTCTATTGTTCGTCGGACTTCTTGTTTAAGATGTTCAGGGAGTCCTGGCACCTCCGGGTCTAAAAAGCCGCGCACGATTAATGCGGTTGCTTCATCTTCATTTAAGCCGCGACTCATCAAATAACACAATTGAGCCTCCTCGATTTTACCTACAGCGGCTTCATGGCTCAAATCACATCCTTCTGCCTTTGCCTCAAGTTCGGGGATAGAATGAATTTTTGCCTTATCACTTAAGAGTAGTCCACGGCAGTCAAGATGTGCTTTAGTTTCAGCCTTTTCTCCAACCAGATGTCCTCTGGCGATTATCTGAGTAGAGTCTCTGGCAATTGCTCTGGCAGTCATTTCCGCCCGTGTCCCTTCAGCCTTAAGCACTGCCCTTGAACCAACATCAAGTAGAGAGTTATCGCAACCATAAAGCAGAGTATGGTATCTGACACGGCTATTTTTGCCCATTAAATACGAGGTTGGATACATCTGAATGCTTTTAACGGGTTTAAAACAGATATAATTGGAGATGAATGTGCCACCTTCTTCGATAATTGCACCAGTTCTTGGTCTGACTTCAACATCTTCTGCCCAACCGTGAATCATGGTAAAGGTAATCGTTGCTCCCCTCTTCACATAAAATTCCGAGATGCCAATATGCATCCCACTCAAAACCAATGGATGGGTAGTACAGCCAGTGATGATATGGAGTTCTGATTTTTCTTCGGCAATAATGATATTATGCACAGCCTGTAATAATCCCGCAGTGCCAATGAACAAGCAGGCTTGCACTGGCATGCTCAATTTAACACCCTCATTAGCGCGGATAAAATAACCACCTGTCAGGTTGGTTTCTGTTCTGGCGGTGTATTTATCCATATCTACGGCCACTGCTTTCCAATAGTAATCTTTTAGCCAATCATACTGCTCAATTGCCTCAGGCGTACTTAATACCTCAACTCCTTTTATCCCTTTCTTCTGACAGGCAAGAATAGGCGTGTGGTCATACTGAAAGAATGTTCCCGAGCGTTTATTTTCATCTGAATTTATTCCTACTTGATGAGCTTTTTCAGCCACCTGGCCGGTTAATTTATCCGGGGAAGAAATCATCTCTACATAGGCTGGTTTTGAACTAAATTTATCAATGTCTATATCTGGACCGAGCAGAGCGGGTTTCTCTCTTACTTTTTCTGCAGATGCTTTTAATTCTTCTCTAAAATCAGTCATTTTTCATCTCCTTTTCAATAATGGCTTTCAATCCTGGTGGACAGAGTTCTAAATATTCACAAAATCCCTTTTGTTCAATGCGGGTAAATATTTCTACCGGGTCGCCCGTTTTAACAATCCTGCCCCCGCACATTACATGGGCTAAATCGGGTCTTAAATAAGGTAGAATATGGCGGTAATGGGTAACAACCAGACAGGCACAATGATTTTCTTCAATATACTCACCTAAATCTTTACCAATCATTTTTAGCGAGTCAATATCAACGCCAGAATCAGGTTCATCAAGAATCATTAATTTTGGTTTTGAGGCAAATATTTGAGCTACTTCTGAGCGTTTTCGCTCACCACCTGAGAAACCAACATTAACCTCTCTATCCCGAAAAACCTCTGGTAAAAGTCCTACTTTAGTCAAAAGAGGTGTGGCGAATGATTCTTGTGGTTCTTTAAACGAGTCCCAGAGAGTCTTACCACCGGCTATTCTGATTAAATCGCGCAATTTTACACCCCTTATCTCTGGTGGAGATTGAAAAGCAACTGACAATCCTAATTTTACCCGTTGATGAATTGGTTTAGAATTTAATTCAGTGCCAGCAAAGGTTATTTTTCCGCTTACCACCTGATAATGAGGGTAACCTAATAAGGTCATAATTAAAGTGCTTTTGCCCGAGCCATTTGGTCCCATCAAGATATGCACCTCTCCTTTTTCAATATTTAGATGGACGCCATTTAACACCTGCTTATTATTAACCTTTACCACTAAATCCTTTATTTCTAACAAACTCATTCTGAGAGCCTCCTTTATTTAATCCAGCCGCTAACCTCGTTGTCTTTGTGGGATTATTATTCTAACGCCAGAAATAATCCACCCTGCCCCCCCACCTCGGTTTAACTTCTCTTATCTTATTATTCCCACTTTCCCCTTCTTTTTGTCCTTTCCATCATCAACTACGAAGATATAGACACCTGATGGCAGGTCTTTTCCATCTTTGTTTTTCATCTCATACTCAAACTCTCCAGAGGAATTGGTCCTCTTTTCCCCTTCATATAAAAGCTCGCCGGCAATGTTAAAAACCTTTAAAGTTATATTTGTATCTTTTGATATATTCTTAAATGTTACTTTATTTACCTTCCTGGCTGGGTTTGGAAAACAATAGACTGAATTAAAGATTACAGGGACATCTATCTTCGCTGGTTGAGAATTTATCTCTAAAAGGCTATCCTGATTTCCTATCCTTTCTATAAACATTGTCTCTCTATTCTCTTCCATATCAAAGTTAAAATTTAATTGGGAAGAACCACTATCTTTGACCATAAATCTGACCTTTCCTAAAACGCCTGAATCCATTTCTTGTGGGTTCACTAAACCATAGGCATAGTCTATCCTTCCATTTTCTACCCTGTTTATAATCCGATAGGCATTTTCTGGCAGCCAATCTCCTTCTACTATTTTGCCTATTGGTTTAAGGATATTCTCATCATAGCTTAGATGAATCTCTCCACACAAAGAATCCCTGGCACCAGAAATAAGGATATTAAACTCTATAATCTCACCTATCTTTACATTATTAATAGATTCTGGCTCAAACTTTAAGGTAATCTTTCCACCTTCTCTTTTTGCCTTTAATGGTTTTATTCCTTCTAAAGTTTGTTGTTCACCAAAGTTTGCCCTGAATATCATAAAATCATCAATGTTTATTATGGCATCAGCGTTAAAATCGCAATTAGAATTATAATAAGTTTTTGAACCTAAAGTATCGGCAAGTGCTGGCCAATCTGATATATTTATCTGGCCATCGCCATTTGCGTCTCCTAAGATGAGGATAATTGTTCCCTGCTCAGTTGTCTCATTAAATTGTGTCTTTGTTATGATAACATCTGTCTTTGTGGCTGGTGTTGCCCCGGGATAGGTAAAGGCTAAGCTATAAGTTCCAACCTGGATATGGTCAAAGATAAACCTTGAGTCAGGAGTTGTTGTGGTTGTTGCACCCGTTTCAATTAATCTAACACTAATACTTCCAACCCTCTGTCCTGCGGTCCCAAAGTCAATAAAACAAAGCCCTGATATGTTGCCAAACCTTCTTAAAGAATAAGCGTTAAATACAACCAAAGAATCAGAAAGTCTTGCCTCTACGGTATAAGTTCCTGGCGGCTCTTTCCCTAAGATAAGATATGCGCCTGTTGTTCCATTGATGTTAGTTAATGTTTGGGTTTGGGATAGATTAAATCCAGATGCACCATCTGGACTATCTGTAATTTCCCAGTTTATCAAAACATCTGGATAAGGGTTATGATAAATATCTTCTACCTTTATCACAAAGGGATTAGGTAACGTCTCCTCGCAGTTGGCTCGCTGGTTATTTCCGCAGACATAAAGAATGGTTGTTGGTGTGCCTGTCACATAGATTATGCCATCTTCTTTATTGAATGGAATGGCGTTTGAAGATGCATCCCGAAGAGTGGTAGAAGTTCCAAAACACAAGGAAGATGTTCCTTCATCCTCTCCTCTAAATCTGATAGAGCATAAAACACCAGAACCTGTTGCTGAACCGATTAATCCAACAAAGTAATAAATACTTCCAGTGCTATTATCATATCGCTGAACAACCATACCTCCTTGCGGAAATTCACCAGAGGTGATGGTTGAAACCTCAAGGATATCCGGATTAAAGGAAAGAAAGAGCTCTGCTCCGGCCATATTCGTTACATCTTCTATCAGAACATCAACAGTAGATTCTGTGCCTCTGTGAATAACCTTTGATGATGGGACAATCCTTAATTTTGTTATTGTCGGTAATGTGTGGACAATTATAGCCTCAACTACGGAAAAGGTTCCATAATTGAGTGCTTTATCTGTCAGGGTTCCGTAGAGGGTATATGTTCCATCTGAAAGCCCACAATAAGATAAAGAAATGGTGCCATTATTTAAACCAAAGATTGTGGTTGTATTTGAGGCAAATATATGACCATCTCTTGCTAACACGATGGTGAATGTAGCGGGATTTTTCTCTGTCCAGATAAAGGCGACAATAATGGTTGCGGTTGCTGGTGTGGTATAAGGTATTGTTCCATCATTGATATTTGTTATTTCAACCATAGGTTTGGTGGTATCAACAATGGTTGAGGTAGTAGTTCCTGTAAATAATTCTTCATTACCTGCCATATCCTTTGCTTTGGTATAGAAGAACCATTTGCCATCTGTATTTGTGCCTAAATTACAGGTGAATGTTCCCGTAGTAAGTATTCCAGAAATGGGTTGATAGGTATGATAGTCCCATGTCCCTCCCTCTTTCATCTTATAAAGGTTAATTTGCTTAAGTCCTGATTTATCAAAGGCAAGGTAAGGAATCTTAAGGCTTGAGGTATTTGAGTATTCGGACAGAGAAAGGGGATAAGATGCAGGTAAGATACCATCTAAAGTAACTGGGACATCACATATCTTTGTGTATGTGTTTGTGCCAATGGTAAGATAACCTGTAAGTGTGCCATTGATAATATTGTCTCCATTCTTGACCGTGTAGGTTCCTGTATAGGTGCCTGGCTGTATTTCTGTCATAGTTGTTGTCGCCATACCAGAAATAACAAAGGTAGCAAAACCGTATGGCGTTCCATTCATAACTACCTCAAGAACCTTTCCAATTCCCAGGGATGTCGTGCCGGAATGGGTAAGGAAGGTAATGGCGTTTTCATTAGTTATTGGCAGAATATATCCCATAGAAAGGCTATAAAAGCTATTCTTGCATTCACCAATACATCCCTGACCACTGGAATCGACTAATTTATCCCCACCTGAAACCCTTATCCCACCACCCTGGTCTACCACTTGCCAGAAAACATTATCTGCATAAGAAGTGGTAGGGAAGACAGATAAAATAATTAGAGTTAATAAAACTCCTTTTTTATCTTGTAATCTAATCATAGTCGTTTTCCTTCTTTTTATCGTTTTGCGAGAAATTTAATCTTTATTCCTTTCTTCCAGCAATAACTAACGTATTACTTTTTATGTAACCGTTCAGGTAGTCTGGTATCTGGGTGTCTAAGTGTCTGGGTTACATAGATTACCAGACACATAGACACCCTTTACGCAAAATTGTAGGATTTGTTACTATCCTGATTTCCTGGCTGTTAACTGATTGCTGATACCTGATGGCTGAACGCTTACCTCTTTATCTACATTTTTTCGTAACTATTCACCACGAAGAGCACGAAGGACACGAAGATGTTACAGAACAAGTCTCTTTATGCCTTCTTTCAATCTTTCCACATTGAAATTTATCAACAGACTAACCTTAATATTTGCTAACTTCATTAGATATTTCATCAAATTTCACTTCGTGCCCTTCGTGGTTTAATCTCTTTTAGTCTAACACTGAAATAAGCGGTGAGCGAAGCGAATCCACTTCATTGATTGGTTAGGCAATCTCTCTCTATCTTCTCCTTAAATTCGATGTCTGACTCCGATTCCTTCTTATTTCAGCAAACGAATAAAACCTGCTTGTTCAAAGTGATGGTCGGTTGTCAAAGCTTCTCCAATACCACGCTGTCTCATCACTACAAAACTCGCACAATCCGCAAGGCTCCACTCCTTATCCTGATGGCTTCTGAATAGCTGCCAAGCCTGTTCATCAAGTCTCAAGTCCACATGCACAACTTCAACATAAGGTGAGTTTTTTAAACCTGCAATAAACGCAATCACTCTTGTCCGAGGAATGCGTAGAGGACTGGTCATTAACATTGCTAATTCAGCAATAACATAGTTAGTTGTAATGACTTTCCGTCCCTGTTGACGGGATGTCCGATAAATGGTTGCTGCCAACGCATGGTAAGGCTGCGTTGAATCAACCAAATTGCCCCATCCCGATGTGTCAGCAAATAGTTCAGACATATCAGTTATCCTTGTCTCCTTTATACTCTATTTGTTTCATCAAGTCCGCCCCAATGTATTTGTTATGTTGATCTGCCCAATCTGGAATGTTACTCTTGAACACCCCGATAAAATTTTCTACCGGATCTTCAACAGTAGTGCGAATGGCAGTCTTCAACCACTCGAGAGCCAATTTTTCAGGCGTCCGTCCTGTCTGTTTTGCCGTTCTTATTAGGGGTTCGTATATCTTTTCTGGCACTTCTAAAGTCAATGTATGTCCCATAGAACCATCTCCTTTTTATTTCTAATTTCCAATTTTAACTTCATTTTCTAACCGCAAGCTTTCAAACAAAAGTGAACCGTCCCCGAAATTCATAACTTATTGTCCTTCTTTTCTAAACAAATCTAAAAATCTATCCTCGTATAAATTATATAAATTCCAGCGATCTAATTCCTCTTTTAACTTATGAGCCTTTTGTTTATCCTGTTTTGACTCTTCAAATAGTTTTTCTATCTTTTCCATAATATTATCAGGGACTTTATGTTCTTTTTCTTCAGTCTTTTTCTCTTCCTGTCCAGGAAGAACACCTTTTATTTTATCCTCAATCATATCCATTTTCATTCCAATCTCTTGAATAGCAAGGTTTATTTCTGTCATCTCCACTCTAAAATTCAATAATTTTCCCAAAGTCTCGATTATGACTTTTGATGCCTTTGGATTTGGGAAATTAATCATATACTGTGGAATGCTGGCTAAAATGCAAGCGGCTTCTATCCCTAGTAGCCCGGCATAGGATAATAATAAACCATTTAGTCCTGAAATTTGTCCTCCTTTCATTATCTCTATCCCATGTTGATAGACATAATCTCTAATTGATTTATTATTTCCTACACAAAAGGGAAGCGAGTCATCTTTATGAGTAATAACTACCGGGAATGCCGCGGCGGTATAAATTCTTTGAACCTCAAGTTGTTTGGCAAAATCTAAAACCTTCAGCATTAAATGCAAACCCTGTAAATCTTTTAATTGAGCCTCACTTTCAAATATGAGTAAATTCAAATCCTTGTGGTAATAAAATACATTTTTAGGCACTGGCGGGAATTTGGCTATACCCTGTTCGATTATAACTAACTCTGGAGCTACTAATTGCTCTATCTCAATTTCGGCAAATGGAGTTGCCTTAAGCTTCCATTGTAAGTAATCTATTGCCCCTAAGGCAACATTACCTATTCCTGGCCAGGCCGCTATCATCACCGGCTCCTTTATCTTTAATCTTTTATAAATTTTTATTTCTGGTTGCATTGTCATCTATTAATATTACCAGATATGTTAAAAAAATGCAAGTAAAAAATGATTGACATTTTTTATTTCATAAGGTATAATTTTTT
>JBFLYA010000157.1 GCA_040757115.1 bacterium
TGTATTTTGGAATTTGTGATTTGGAATTTTGCCACTCACTCCGCTCTCCTGCAATCTCTAATCTCCCATTCATAGTTTATCCTTGCTTACCTCATCTTGTTACCCAACTTGTGGGTAAGGATTAGATCCCCGCCAGCGGGGGACAACGGCCAATCAATCACTTGAATGGCGACAGAGCACTAGATTAAGACACCACCAAGATTCAGGGTTCAATGACCCAGCCAAAAACTTCTATCTCAGCAACAGGAATATTAATTGCAGAATAAATCTTTAATTTTGAGGTAGTTAAAGGGTTGAATGTTAATGTTATTATATTTTTGCCCTCATTATTAAGACTTCTTAAATTCTCCCATTGTTGATTTACCGGGTCATAATAATGAAAAGAAAATTTGGTATCAATCATCTTTTCCGCCGGTGTTAAATAAACAACCACTTTATCAATTACCCGTGAGTAATGAAAATCCAATTCATACCACAAAGGAACTAAATTACTACCTTGTTTATCCCCATCAATCAAAGAATTATCTGCTATCAAGGCAGTAGTTCTATATTTACTCTGGGCAATATTCTGGTAGGAAACCTTTTTAGCCTCGGTTAATTGTTGTTTAAGATTTGCATTTTCCTCTTTTAAGACTTTGTTTTCTTCCTTAATTTTCTCAACATCTTTTAGTAATTTAAAATCATCTAATACCCCGGCAAAGCCATAGCTTGCAAAAAATAAACTTACTACCACCATATTTGTTCCTGCTAAAAATTTTTTTATCATTTTCTTTACCTCCTGAAGTTCTTTTTCTTAAATTACTTTAATTATATCATAAATATTCTACGGTGTCAATATTTTTAAATTAATGGGTTAGGTAAAAGATAAGAGTTAACATCCTTCAATTCAAATAAAGTATTGACATCCGCTCAAAAATATGTTATTATTTACTCTAAAGTAAGTTACTAAGGAATAATCTATGTTTGTAAATAGAGAAAAAGAACTTGCGGTATTAGAAAAAAGATTTACTTCCAACGAACCAGAGTTTTTAGTCATCTATGGAAGAAGGAGAGTAGGGAAAACAGAGCTTATCAGGCACTTTATTAAAAACAAGCCGCATATTTACTTCTTAGCCGATAAGCGGTCTGAAAAAGAACAATTGGAGCTTTTCTCAACACTTTGTCAGGAATATTTTACCGACCCTTTCCTGAATCTTCAGCCTTTTACCTCCTGGGATTCTGCCTTTGCCTATCTTTCCGGGAAGATTACGGATAGATTTATTTTAGTCTTTGATGAATTTCCTTATTTGGTTGAGACGAATCCATCGCTTCCTTCAATCTTACAACGACATTGGGATACAAACATTAGTCAGGGGAAGATATTTCTTATTCTCTGCGGTTCATCGATGAGTTTTATGGAAAAAGAGGTACTCTCTTACAAAAGCCCTCTCTATGGCAGAAGAACAGGGCAATTCTTAATAAAACCGTTTAACTTCGTTCAAATAAGGAACTTCTTCCCTGAAAAGAGCTTAACAGAATTAGTTGAAATCTCTGCAGTATTTGGCAATATTCCTCAATACCTCAAGTGTGTCTATCCACAACTAAATACATTTGATAATATCAGGGAGAATATACTTAAAGAGGATAAACTACTCTTCAGAGAGGTTCAATTTATCTTAATGGAAGAACTCCGCACTCCACAAAACTACTTTGCCATCCTTAAGGCAATATCTTTTAGTAAGACAAAGGTAAATGAAATAGTCCAATTTACAGGTCTGGAGAGGGGAATGGTTGGAAAATATCTTGATGTTTTGATTGGTTTAGGATTAATAGAAAGAAAGGTTCCGATAACAGAAAAAATTCCCCTTAAATCCAGAAAAGGGATTTATGTTATAAGGGATAATTTCTTTAGATTCTGGTTTAGATTTGTCTATCCCAATCTCTCTTATCTTGAAGAGGCAAGAGAGGATTATGTAATGGATATAATCAGGCGTGATTTTACTACATATCTGGGAGAGACATTTGAAGAGATTGCCAGAGAATACATCTTTTCTCTTTCATTGGATGATAAATTGCCGGCTAAATTTGATAAAATTGGCAGTTTTTGGGACAGCGAAGAAGAGATAGATATTGTTGGCATCAATGAGAAGGAAAAGGCTATTCTCTTTGGCGAATGCAAATGGACAAACAAACCCGTAGATTTGGATGTATATTCTGCTTTACTCAAGAAGAAAGATAGAGTCCTCTGGTATAAGGATGGAAGGAAGGAATATTTTGTGTTGTGTAGTAAGAGTGGATTTACCGATGCGGTGAAAAAACTATCAGAAAAAGAAAGCATCTTATTGATTGATATTGGAGAGACTAAGCCTGACTTTCGCATTTTGAAGAAACAGAGGTAAGAATATCAAGGGGCACCATCTCCTATTTACGCTCTTGGATGATACTTTGCATGAAGTGTCTTCAATCTTGCCTGATGAATATGCGTATAAATTTGTGTTGTCGTAATATTCACATGCCCTAACATCTCCTGAACACTTCGCAAGTCAGCATCATTAGATAATAAATGTGTTGCAAATGAATGACGCAAGGTATGAGGAGAAATTTCCTTCTTTATTCCACACAATCGAGCATATCTTTTGATAATCTTCCACAGTGCCTGTCTTGTTATTCCCTTTCCTCGCCAATTTACAAACAGATTTTCGATGATATTATCATTTTTAACTAAATATGGTCTGGCTTTTTCCAGATATTCTCTCAGGTAAGTTAATGCTGTTTGACCGATAGGCACTATCCTTTCTTTTGAGCCCTTGCCTAAAATATTTGCAAACCCTATTTCTAAATTGACCTGCCCCACATTTAAAAGTATAACCTCTGAAACCCGAGCACCTGTGGCATACATAAATTCTAACATCGCTTTATCTCTTAGACCTAATGGTTGGTTAATATCGGGTTGATTTAATAATGATTCTATCTCTTTATAGGTTAAAAACTTAGGTAATTTACTCACCGCCCATGATTTTGTATATGGAGATTCTAAATAAAGGGTTGGATTATAACTAATTTGTCCCTCGTTCTCCAGAAATCGATAAAATGCCTTAATACTTGCTACCTTTCTACTGATACTTGATGATTTTAAATGATTATTTCTTAGATAGGTAAGATAATTTAAGACATTTATCTCTTTTGAATCAACTGATTGTATGTTATTTTTTTCAAGGAACAAGATATATTGTCCAATATCACTCTCATACGCAAAGCAGGTATTAGGCGATAATCCTCGTTCTATACCCAGATAATTTATAAAATTTTCAACCTTATCTTTCATTGTAAAAATGGGTTAGTTTTTCTTTCCTCTCCAATTGTTGAAATATTCCCATGTCCTGGGTAAATAATCGTTTCATCTTCTAAGATTAAAAGGTGTTGATTAATAGAATCAATTAAGGTTTTATAATCTCCACCAGGAAAATCTGTTCTCCCAATTCCACCAGCAAATAATGTATCGCCAGTAAATATAAATTTATCTCCAGATAAACAAATACCCCCTTGTGTATGACCGGGGGTATGGATGACTTTTAATTTTAAATGACCTGTTTCAATATACTCACCATCTTCTAACAATCTATCTGCCGAAGTAATTATCGGTTCATAAAAAAATGCGGATAGGTTTGAGGAAGAATCAGTCAGCATCACGGCATCTTTTTTATGGATAAGTATTTTTGCGCCCGTAGCATTTTTCAGCTCATTATTACCTGCAATATGGTCACTATGACCATGTGTATTAATAATATAAATGAGTTTAGTTTTTAATTCATTTAATTTATCAAGGATTAGGTAAGCATCCCCACCAGGGTCAATAACAATTGCCTCATTTCCATCTTCTAAAATATAGCAATTACTTTCCATAAAGCCAACAACTAATTTATGTATATTATTCATCCTCTCTACTCTCTCTTCTTTCCTCTTTCCTCTCTCTTCTCTCTTTTCTTCTCTCTACTCTCTACTCCCTACTCCCTACTACCAATGTTACTGGTCCATCATTATGAATATCCACTAACATCATTGCCCCAAATTCACCCTCGGCAACTTTAATATTTGTTTTTTTCATCGTTTCTATAAATTTAATGTATAATTCTCTGGCTAATTCCGGCGGAGCGGCTTGAGTAAAATCAGGTCTTCTGCCTTTACGACAATCACCATATAATGTAAATTGCGAAATAATCAATGCCTGTCCTTTAATATCTAATAACGAGAGATTAAATTTATTCGATTCATCTGCGAATATTCGTAAATTAACAATTTTATTGACTAAATACTCAACATCCTTAATCGTATCCTGATGTGTTATTCCTAATAATATCACTAAGCCGTTATCTATCTTACCAATTATTTTATTATCAACTGATACCGAGGCTTCTTTTACCCGTTGTAGACAAGCACGCATATTTACTTTCCCTTTTTTACTGATTCATTTAGCCATCTTAAATAATCTTCATTCCCGCCAATAATAGGTAAGGCAATTATTTCAGGAACGGTATATGAATGAACCTTTTTGACCATAGTTATTAATTTCTTTAATAGAGATTTTCTTGTCTTAATTATCAACAAACTTTCCGCAGATTTATCTATTTTATTTTCCCACCAGAAGATAGAATGGATATGCGGAATGATATTTACGCAAGCGGCGATTTTATCCTCCACTAATTTATTAGCAATTTTTGTTGCCTCTTCAGTCTGAGGTGTTGTAATTAAAACTACAATATATTTCATTTCTTTCACCGATTACTTTCTTTTTGGTGGAGGTGAGGGGAATTGAACCCCTGACCTCTTCCATGCCAAGGAAGCGCGCTCCCGCTGCGCCACACCCCCACATAAGTAAACGTTGAACGGAGCCTGACGAAAGAAAGAATTTTCTCTGCTCCATAGTCTTAGTGTCGTGTTGAACAAATAACGCACGGAATTTAATTCTGGTAACTGGTGATTGGTAATTGGTAATTAAATACCGTCCGATTGAGCTTATGACGAAGCCATTTAACCAATTACCAGTTACCAGTTATCCGTTTGCAGGTTATGAAATCTGATGATACGCCGTGCAAAACTTACTCAACACCACATTAGCTCCTTGCATTATGCTCTATCACCTTCGCATCTGCCCATAGTCCTTCCAAATCATAGAATTTCCGTGTCTCTTCATAAAATATATGGATAATCACATCACATAAATCTATCAATATCCAATTTCCCCATTCATATCCTTCGATATGGTGAATTTTAAACTTTTCTTTAGTTGCTAATTCATCTATTGCATCCGCAATCGCTCTAATTTGAACATCTGATGTGCCACTGCAAATAACAAAATAATCCGTCATATCCGTTAATTTTTTCATTTCTAAAATAACCACATCATTTGCTTTTTTATTAAGTGCCGCCTCGGCACAATGTAGGGCTATTTTTTTAGCCGATTTTATTGGCAAATTATCATCTCCTTTAAATAAGAGGAACGCTCTCGGATGAAATTAAGCGGTAATTTTATTAGCCTTCGCACACCGCAAATTTTTCCTTCACCCCCACTTTTTAAGTAGAGAGTAGAGAGTAGAAAGTAGGAATTTTGTTTTATTTACTTCCTATTTCCCATTTCTTACTTCCTATTTTTATCCGAGAGGCTTCTAAGAGAAGGTTAAGGTCTATATATCATAATACTTTATCTTATCCTGTAAGGTATTTATCAATTCATTCCTTGCCTCAATGGAACGAGGATGAATACTACCATTGGACTTTAAAATATCAAGAATCTTGAAATTTATTATCCAAAAAGTAACTATTCCCAGCTCTGTTATCGCAATATTTTTTAATCTTTGATATGATTTTTCTTCACCGTTACTTTTCATATACTCCATATAGTCAGCAACATAAACTATTTTCTCCAGAGTAGATGAATTTTTATCTAATGTTGGATGAATTCTGATTGCTCGTAGGATTTCCTTATCTGTAATTCCAAATTTTTCTTGAGCTAACACCATTCCTACGGGAGCGTGCCATAATTGTTTCTCCTTACTCTCCAGTTCATCTAAAATAATTCCATATTTTTTTAAGTAATCTTTTAATAATTCATCCGATAAATCCTTGGCGCAATCATGTAATAAAGCGGCTATCCTTACCTTATGTGGCTCAACAACATAATGTCGGGCTAAAAAAGAGGCTAAATTTTGAGTATTAAGACAATGATTGTATCTTTTTTGAGAAAGAATGTCCTTTAATTTTAACTCAATTTTATCTAACTCTACCAATTTTCTACCTCTTGAAAAATCAGGGATTTTTTTACTTATATGTAATAATAACAGAAAACAGAGAAAAAGTCAACGAAAATTTTATTGTAAGCGGATTGAACGGATTGAGCGGATTTTTGTAACTATTCACCACGAAGAGCACGAAGGGCAGGGAGATGTTACAGAACAAATCTCTTTATGCCTTCTTTCAATCTTTCCACATTGAAATTTATCAATAGACCAACCTTGATATTTGCCAATTTCATATATGTCAATATTTGAGCTTCATGAATTCGATAATTCATCAAATTTCACTTCGTGCTCTCCGTGTCCTTCGTGGTGAATAGTTACGATTTTTTTTATTTCTTTTTCCGCTAAATCCGTTAAATCCGCTTACTAAATCCACCCGTTTACTATTAAAAATCTACTTTCTTAATTTTCTACCTGCACAGGTCGAATTTTTTAGTTGCTTTTTTAAGAAATTAAATGTATAATATGGTTTGTGCCCCACGAAATTAAAAATTGGTAACTGGTAACTAATTATTGGTAATTGGTAACCAATTACCAGTTACCAAATTAACTGGTAACTAATTACCAGTTACCAATTACCAGTTACCAATTACCAAATGAAAGGAGGTAATGAAATATGAGTGAATCTAAAGCCAAAGTAGTTAAATATAAACTAAGAACACATCCCAATGCTGATACCCTATCTATCGCGGATATAGAAGGGGCAACATGGCAAGTAGTTGTTCGCACCTCAGATTTTGCACCAGAAGGGACAGCAATCTATATTCCTGTAGATACAGTTGTGCCAGAAACTCCAGAATTTGAGTTTTTAAGAGATAAAAATTTCCGGGTTAAAGCTATAAGACTTCGAGGAGAATATTCCTATGGTCTCCTGATTCCAAATAAAGATAATTTACCTGTTGGAGAGGATGTAACCGATAAAATTGGGATTAAAAAATATGAACCACCAGTCCCAATCGATATGCAAGGTGAAGTTGTGCCTTATGCTGAGGTAGATTGGATTTGCAAATATACGGATGTAGAACGATATGAGAATTTCCCGTATGTATTTAAAGACGGAGAAGAAATTATTGTTACAGAAAAAATTCATGGCTCAAATTTAAGGGTTTCTAAAAACGGTAATAATCTCTTCGTCGGTGGTCATAACTGGATGTGGAAAGAAGATGAGAGAAATTTATACTGGAAGGCAATTAAACAAAATGGCTATGATAAAATTTTATTAGAAAAATTAGCCGATAAAACGGTTCTCTTTGGCGAGGCCTATGGTAAAAAAGTCCAAAACTTGCAATATGGGCTAAATACACAAAAAATAGTCTTTTATGATGCTTTTTTTGCGGAAAGATATCTTAATTGGGATGAGTTTATCGAATTAATGAAACAGCTGGGGTTAAGTGAACATATTGTTCCTGTCCTTTATCGCGGGGGATATGATTTGAATAAAATTAGAGAATTCGCTCAAGGAAATACATTACTCAGTGGTGACCATTTAAAAGAAGGGGTAATAGTTAAACCTGTTATAGAAAGAATGGACGGTGAATTAGGAAGAGTAATATTAAAGTTTATTAATCCTATGTATGAAACAAGTAAAGATAGAACAGAATTCCATTGAAAAAAGATTGACAATTATTATTTTTGGGCGTATAATTTGGTAATGGAGGTGATAATAGATGAAGAAAATAATTTTGGGATTTTTGATTCTAACTATCGCTGGTTGTGGTCAGGTAAATCCCTATCGAGTAACTAATTTCTTTGTAGATAAAGAGGCAGTATTTGAATTACGCGCTCAACGAATAGCTGTTTTACCTTTTGAAAATACAAGCGGTGATTATTCTGCCGGACCAAAGGTTACTGATGAATTTAATCTACAACTGGGGAAATTGGGGGATTTTGATTTAGTTGAAAGAATAAGAATTGAGGCACTTTATAAAGAACAGGATTTTGACCCAAACCGAATTGACCAGGAAACTGCCGTCAAAATTGGTAAAATGTTAGGTGCTCATGGTGTTATTCTTGGCCAGGTGATTGAATATAGCAAAGGTAAAGTCGGAATTAGTATCAGATTGGTAAATGTAGAAACCGGTAAACAAATCTGGCAGGCAAGAGATACACTTTATGGTGGAGATAGACGGGTGAAGGTATTAGTTGATGGCTTTTGGCAAAAAATGAGATTGAAAAGGGATAAGGAATTTTTAACCCAAATCCTATGCCAATTATTAGCCGAAACCTTTAAAGAAGGCAGATGAATTAAGAAATATGCCTGTAAAATCGGTAACCGTTCAGGCTATATATCAAAAGTGTAAGAAAGGGGATAAGGAGATAAGAGTGATATGGAGATAAGATAATAGAATATAGATTGAAATTTATAGAAATAGGTAGAAATTGATTGTGGAAAAC
>JBFLYA010000158.1 GCA_040757115.1 bacterium
TTTCCACAATCAATTTCTACCTATTTCTATAAATTTCAATCTATTTCTATTATCTTATCTCCATATCACTCTTATCTCCTTATCCCCTTTCTTACACTTTTGATATATAGCCTGAACGGTTACAAATGAATTTGGTTTTGGACCACGTGGATATCTTTTTTGCATAATTCTTTCCTCCTTAAAATTTCTATGCCCACGTGGAATTATCGTCATTTTATCAGCAAAACTTTAGAAAAAACTGTGAAAAAATTTACTTAACACAGTACTAGGATATATCACCAATTTTATACTCTATCCTCGCCCCGTTTAGAAATGAATTTCTAACGGGGCTCGTATTGAGGAGGTATAACTGAAGAGCCGAATGGGAAGAATCCACAAGTTCGGTTCTGTGAGGGGCATTAAGCACTGAGGAGGTGTTGAAGATGTCTACTCGACTGAAAACAAAGTTTGGAGCGGCGACATTGGTGCTTGCGCTATCGCTTTTTGCCGGGGCTGTCGGTTCTTTCGGGGCTGACCCAGCTAAGGGACCGCTGCCTATCGTCTTCTGGACCTCCGATCCTGTTTGGCCCGGGGATCTGGTGCTCGGATATGGCGCGGGGCTGTCCGGTGCGGAGAACATCCGTGTTGTGCGACTAGCTGATGGTCCCCGCGGAGGGCCCGGCCGAGAGGGCTTCGTGCCGCGTGGCAGTGTGCGCTCCGTGGGCCCGCTCCAGTCCAGCGATCATTCGGTCAAGTTTGTTCTTCCAGAGAATCTGAAGCCGGGCGTCTTTGGCGTTCAACTAGAGACGCCAAAAGGTCGCACTGCGGTGGTGTGGTTAAACCGTCCAGATGTGTGGTGGTGTCAGGGGGACAGAGGTCAAGCGGCCAGTCCTGGAGGGTGGGTGCGAGTTTTTGGAAGGTGTCTGGGATGGAGCGGTCGTGCGATCACAACAGTGTTCCTCAGAGGGGCGAGGGGCGTGGCTATTTCTGCAAAGGCCGATTGTTACTCAGCCAGAGCAGAACTCCCGAAGCACTTACCTGCGGGAGACTACGAGGTCTTTGTCCATAACGGCTTTGGTGGCAAATGGGGCTGGAGTCGGCCTTTGAAGATTTCGGTTGTGAGGCCTGAGGCTTGGTCTAACACGATCTTCAACGTGCGCAAGCTCGGCGCGAAGGGTGACGGCGAGTCCGATGATACCGCAGTAGTCGGCGAAGCACTCAGAAAGGCAAAGGAGGAGGGTGGGGGGAGTCGTCTACTTTCCCCGTGGCGACTACAAGTTTCGTGCCGCACTCGAAGTGCCGCCTAAGACCGTACTCCGGGGGGAGCGACAAGATCTGGTGCACCTCTTCTGGACCGGTGCCCTGGACAATCGCTTGGAGGCAGTCATTCTTGGAACGAACCAATTTGGCATGGAGGACCTCACGCTCACGTTCGTTGCGGCGAACAACGGCATTCTGGCAGACATCCCCCGCCAGGGCGCAGTAGCCATACCCCAAGTGAAGCAGACAGGTGAGCATGCCGGCAACATATTTTTGCGGCGCGTCAGGATGCGGTGGCTCCTCTACGGGGGGCACCTGAGCATCGCTCAAGCAAATCAACTTTTCACTGAAACAGCGAGGGATGGCGGCTACGGGGCTGTGGGCTTCCTCTTTGCGTTCGGGGGCAGGAACATACAAGTCAGTGATTGCGATTTCTACAGTTCGGGTAATGTCTTTAATCTCGTCGAAGCCAAGGGTGCACAGATTACTCGAAACCGCTTCTCCATTGGGCGGTGCGGATGGGCGAACTTTGATGGCTGCGATGGTGTCATCTGTGAGGACAACTCGTTCATCGGCGCTGACAATATGGTTCGCTCCGGTGTAACCTTTTGGTCCTACCAACTGCCGATGCGCAATGCCTATTTTGCTCGAAACTTCCTCAATAACGTTTACTATCATGACCGAGAGGGCATGACGACTGATGGGGCGAGCGGCAAATACTTTGGGCCGGTTGTGGCCTCGGGCATTAGTTCAGTAACTCTTCCGGAAGGTGTGAGCTTCAAGCCGAATGAGATAGTGGGTCATACATGCTTTGTCCTCGACGGTGCAGGGAAAGGTCAATGGCGAGGTGTGATAGCCAACGACGAGCGAACGCTCACGCTTGACCGACAGTGGGACGTGATTCCGGCAAGCGACTCTATCATTGGCGTAAACCACACCGTAGCACATCTGCTAATCCTCGGTAACACCATGGAGGATGTCGGAATCGCTTTCCAGTTTTACGGCACGGCTATGGATTCTATCGTTGCACAGAACCGGTGCGTACGGGCGGGCGGGTTCTTCAGTCATGCTGCACGCTATCCGGGTGGCTCCAAAGATGAGAAAGACACCCAGCCTCAATTCTTCGTTCAGTACCTCGACAATGAGGTGGTTGAAGGCTACACCCCATTCGAGATTCGAGGCTACGACTACGGGCAAGGTCACTCGGTGATCGGCGTTCAAGGTTTCTCCTGGGGAGGCGGAAAACTGGAATGGAAATGGCCATTGGCCCTGGGGTTTGTGATTCGGGGGAATAAGCTCGACTCCAATGCTAAGATCCGTGTCCATGGGGTAGCCGACGGCGATGGTCCTCCCTTGGTCGAGGACGTAGTGGTGGAGAGGAACACATTGTCTTGTTCCCGCGTCGGCATCGACGTCGGCCCACGCTGCGTTGGTATCGTCATTCGGAGGAACAGCTTTCACGAAGTAGACCTGCCGTTTGCCGGCGCCGGCCTGCCAGGGGCCCTGGTTGAGAAGTGAGTACGGCGCGTTAGTCGTTGCGGACGACGAGAGAGCCATGCTCTGCGACGGCGCGATCATCAGAAGAGCAGATAAGATACGCACAAATATTAGATATTGGAATGTACCTGGGACTTACCCTTATTGTGGTGACCTTTATAGTGTATATGTCAGGGATGCTATCGTCATTTATTCCTCCTCAGGAAATACCGAAATACTGGGGGTATGGCATCAAAAGATTTTATACATAACTTTCAGGCTCCTATAGGATGGGAATGGTTAGCAATGGTAGGTAAAGGAGATTATCTGACTTTTGTAGGTATAGCCCTCCTTGCCGGGCTTACAGTCTTATGTTATCTGGTGATATTACCTATTCTCATGAGAAAAAAGGATACTCCCTATGTGGTAATAGCAATTCTTGAGGTTGCTGTTTTAGTCTTAGCCGCAAGTGGAATCTTAAAATCAGGAGGGCACTAATAGGCAAATTTCGGGGACACAATCAATACTGTTCGGCATGATTTTTGCTTAAACTATTTTATTAAAGTGTCGTAACTCATTGATATTAAAGGAGAAAAAATTCTAGACATTTTTATCCTTTTATGTTATAATTGAATCATGGTTAATGATTCAGTTATGAAGGACAAAAAACTTAAAAAGAAGCATGCGATCAGGGAGGAAGACCTTCAGGGATTCAAGCCCCTTTATAAGTTTATCCCTTTTCTCGAACGCTTTCATTTGGTTAAAGACCATCATAATCGAGAGCTTCATTTAGACCAATATCTCAGCCTTATTTTATTATACTTCTTTAACCCTATTATAGATAGTCTTCGTGGAATTCAACAGGTTTCTCACCTTGATAAGGTTAAGAAGTTGCTTGGTGTTGAAAAAGGTGTAAGTCTTGGCTCTCTTTCTGAAGCAAGTTCTGTTTTTGATGCTGAGCTGATTGCCCCTTTAATTAAAGAATTAACAAGCAAAGCTATCCCCTTAGAGAAAGACCCTCAACTTAGAGCGTTGCAACAGACTCTTGTAGCTGTAGATGGGACACTCCTGGCTGCTTTGCCTAAGATGCTCTGGGCATTATGGCTTGACGACAATCATCGGGCAGGTAAACTTCACCTTGAATTTAATATCGTTAAAAATATCCCTCTTAATGCCAAAATTACTCATGCCAATGCTAATGAAAAAACTGTCCTGCGAGAGTTCCTTTCTCCGGATAAAATCTATACTCTGGATGTTGGATATAGCGAATATAAACTCTTTCAGGAGATTATAGATGCCCAGAGTTCTTTTGTTGCCAGGTTGAAAGATAACGCTGTTTATGATATTGCTGAACAAAGACTTTTAACTGATGCTGACAAAGAAGCAGGGGTTAAAAAAGATATAGTCGTTCGATTAGGCTGCAAAAGCAAACAAGATACCATTACCTCTCCTGTTCGAGTTATTGAGGTCTTTCATGAGGGTAATAGTTCAAGACCAAGAACATCAAGGGTCTCAAGCAAAAAGACCTTCAGAACGACTGAGTCTGACTATACCTTTGTTATTGTCACTAACCGCATGGACTTATCTGCTGAAATAATAGCTCTTATCTATCGCTATAGATGGCAGATAGAGCTTTTCTTCCGCTGGTTTAAGTGTATCCTCGGCTGCACCCATCTCATCTCCCTTTCCCAGAATGGTGTCTCTATTCAGGTCTACTGTGCTCTTATCGCCAGTATGTTAATTACCCTCTGGACTGGCTGCAAGCCTAATAAACGCACCTTCGAAATGTTATGCTTCTATTTTTTGGGCTGGGCTAATGAGGAAGAACTAAGCCAGCATATCAAAAAACTTAAAGAACCTAAAAAGAAGAAACCTAAACTAACCGCCTTTACTGGTTCATGGTCGGTTTTTAACCCTCTACTGGCAAACCAGGACTAATACGCTGTCAATAATTCGCACAACCCGCTTCGTGGATACCACAAGCTTGCGGCTGATACATCACTCAAGTAAGACAGGTTTGCGAAGGATAGAAAGTCTGTTGGATGCTCTAACCCTATGCTAACCCAACAAAATGGTGCATAAAATGTACCCCACTTCTTGCTATCCTGTTATAGCTATCCACAACCTTTAACTTGCATTTTCTTCCTCTTTGCTTAAGTCAATACTGGTCTGTGACATTTGTTTTTGCCAGATTGGTAGGCGAACGACCCATGCTTGGCATAGGTGCACCGAGCCTGCAACCATTTCGCAACCTAAAGGTTGCGGCTACCACCAAAAACAGTTGCAGGAAACAAGATAGCAAAAACTTATGTCATAGACCAATACGCAGTTGTCAAATATTGTCTTCCTTCCCTTCATCATACCCTCTCTTTGGTTAAAAGGACCACCATCATCCGTTTCCTTGACTATCTCTTGATAGGTCGTTGTAGCAAATTTAAACCATTCTTCTATCCCTACCCTCAGATACCCCTTCCTTTATCCCTATAGCAAAAATCATGCCGAACAGTATTGCCAACGTCCCCTATTTTCCCTTTTATTCATACCTCAATGCCTCAATTGGTTTCAAGCCTGCGGCTCCTTTTGCCGGGTATAACCCAAAAAAGACCCCAATAGAAACAGAAAAGATAAATGCCAGAAGTATGGAACCGAATGTGATAATTGTTGTCCAGCCAGCTATCATCGAGATTATTTTCGCAACCATAATACCCAATATTATTCCCACCAACCCGCCAGTCAAGCTTAAAATCATCGCCTCAATTAAGAATTGAATTAGAATATCAGTTGGAGTCGCTCCCAGTGCCTTTCTTATCCCTATTTCTCTTGTCCGCTCTATGACAGAGACTAACATAATGTTCATAATGCCTATTCCACCAACTAACAGCGATACAGCCGCAATACTGGTTAAAAGCATCGTAAATGTCCCCAAAACACTTTGCATGGTTTGGAGCATATCTTTCTGACTTCTAACCGTGAAATCATCATCATCTTTTTCTTTTAAATTATGCCGCTGCCTTAAGATATAGGTGATATTATCGCAAACATCGTCCATATTTCTTTCATCTTTAACCTCAATATAGATTACCGAGATATTATCCTGTCCCAAAATCCGTCTTTGCATAGTTGATAGAGGAATATAGATGACATCATCCGGGTTTCCCATTACCTGGGAACCCTTTTCTTTCAATACCCCAATTACTTCAAAACTATGTTGTTTTATCTTTATCTTCTTACTTAGAGGCTCATATTCACCAAAAAGATTATTTACTACCTCTTTCCCCAATATACATACTTTTTTCTTCCCTTTTAATTCCGTTTGGGTAAAATTTCTCCCCTGGCTTATTTGGTAATTTCTAACTTTTAAAAATGATGGTAGCGCACCGGTTAATTGGGTTTCCGTAGTCATATTTTCAAAACTAACCTTTACTCTACTTCTCAACTCGGGTGAAACCTCTTTTATTAAGCTAATTTTTTCTTTAAAGATATTTGCATCCGCTAAGGTCAAGTTTTTAACCGTAGTGCCTCCAGCAGGAAAAGAATGTCCTCTTCCAAACTGACCAGGGTTAACCATCAATAGATTTGTCCCAAGGCTTCTAATACTTTCCCTTATCTGGCTTTTTGCCCCTTTCCCTACGGCAATCATTGTGATTACCGCACAGACACCAATTATTACTCCGAGGATTGTAAGTGTAGAACGGAGTTTATGTGCTCTAAGAGAAGTTTCTGCAATTGCTATTCCTTCAAATATATCCATCTCTTATAATCTCTCCATCCTTCAATTCAATAATTCTTTTGCCAAACCTGGCTACATTGACATCGTGTGTGACCATAATGATGGTATTACCTTGACTATTTAACCTGGTTAAAAGTTCCATTATTTCCCTGCCTGATTTTGAATCAAGGTTTCCCGTGGGCTCATCGGCTAATAAAATCTTTGGACGATTAACTAATGCCCTGGCAATGGCAATTCTCTGTTGTTGACCGCCGGATAATTGAGATGGTTTATGGTTCATCCTATCAATGAGACCAACGGATTTAAGTGCCTCTTTTGCCCTTTCCAATCTTTCTTTCTTTTTTATCCCGGCATAAATCATAGGCACTTCTACATTCTTTAAAGCTGTAGTTCTCGCCAACAGGTTATAACTCTGAAATATAAAGCCAAAGGATTTATTCCTCATCTTCGCCAGCTCTGTTTCATTTAAGTTACCCACCTCTTGTCCTAAAAATTTATAAGAACCATTAGTTGGGACATCCAGACAACTGATGATATTAAGTAAAGTAGATTTACCACTTCCGGATGCTCCCATAATGCTGGTGAATTCGGCTGGTTCAAGATTAAGGGAGATATTATTAAGGGCAGTAATTTCTACCCCATCAAGTTTGTAAATCTTAAAGATATTTTTCAGGATAATCATCTTCCCATCCTTCTCATTTGTCTATCTCTATTGCCTCGTGGCGGCATAAAAAGCCCTTTTGGCACCTCTTTTGCCTGTTTAATCAGGGAAAAATTACCAATGATTATTTGTCCTTCTTTTAATCCTTGAGTTATTTCATATCTATCCTCTGTTTTTAATCCAACTTCAACCCTTTGAGGACGGGTTTGATGTTTAAGAAGGACAATGTAATCTCCTTTTTTATCCCTTTTTACCGCGGTTGAAGAGATAGAGAGGCAAGATGAAACTTCTTTTAAGTCAGGGATAATGAAAGGTCAGATTGGTAAGAAGGGCTTGACTCCTTTTGCCTTTGGGACTTAAGTTCTATATTATAATTTGTTCCCCAATAGAGTTTTTGTGATATTCCAATGGATAAATCCTCTGTGGTAGGAGAGTCAGCACCCGCAAGGTTTGATTTCAAAACCAGATTTTTATCAAAGGATGCCCTTTCAATATTGATTGTTTTCTGGGCGATTTTGGGATTAAATCCTTGCACCTTTATATCCAGATTGTTTTTCAGGGCAAGGTTTATACAATCATTTAAAGTTAATGTAGTTTGCCCATAGACACTTGAAAAAACAAGTAAAAGAATAGCGATTATTGCCACTCTTGTATATCTCAAAATCTTTTTCCTCCAGATAAATAAGGTAATCGGGTAATCGGTGACCAGTATTACCAATCACCGATTACCGATTACCGCTAACTGATTACCGACTCATTGGGCAGTGTGATTCAAAGGGCGGCATCATGGAAAGTTTCTCCAGCTGTTCTTTGGTCAAGATTTTCTTGATTTCCAGAATAAGCTGGATGCGACTCTTCTCTATTTTACTTCTTAAATCAGCAAGTTTGTCAAGATTATCTTGCAATTTTTTCTCGTCACTCTCAGTTGCCATTAATAGCTCATGAATCTCGATTTTTGTCACTTCCACAGAAGATTTAAGAGGAATTATCTCCTTTTTGTTGGCAACGGTTAATTCTCGGATTTTACTTCGTTGCTCCTGATTGAGGTCAAGATGTGTCTTTAGTAGCCTGACCATATCTTGTGGATGGTCAACATTGCTCTCTCTACACTTCTGATGGTGATATTTTGACTCCTCCGGATGTTCCTTAATAGACTCAGTATTTCCGAGAGAAGACATACTCACCACCAATATCAACGCTAAGCCAATAGATATTACTTTGTTCATTTATTTTTACCTCCTCTAAGTTGATGCAGGCAGGGTTCTGCAAAAATAGGAAACTGTAGTTTTTAAGCGGGTATTTAAAACCTCTATTTTTATCAATTTCCTCCAAAGAGCAAAATGCAAAAAGCAAATATAAAAATTACATATCAAAATGTAAAATTATCTCTTTCCTTTCAGCGTTAAAATACTTGAAGCAAAAATATTACCAAATTCCTCCAACTCTTTGAGAAACCCTGCTACTTCCTCTTTGAAATTTGATTTGTAAATTTGCATTTTGATATTTATATTTGATATTTGATATTTGATATTTAATATTTATTTGTTGT
>JBFLYA010000159.1:0-6186 GCA_040757115.1 bacterium
AAATAAGGAGGCAAAAATTATGGTGAAAAAGATAGATAAATTAGTTCGGGTTACCTTTCTAATACGACTAATCGTCAGTATCTTCATCATTTTGGTCATTCAATTACCTCATGTAGAGGAGATTAACCAAAATGTAGTTTATATCATTGTGGGAATAGGGCTTTTTCTTAGCCTGATATACGAGTTATTGTTGAGGAATAAAGAAGATTTCCCTTATCTAATACATATTATCGCCGGATTAGATGTGGGATTAATTGGGTTTCTTGTAAATTTCACAGGTGGGATTCAAAGTAATTTCTATTTGTTGTATCTTATGCCTTTAATCTTAGCCTCATTTGCTCTTGATACTCAATCTTGTGTCTTTTTCGGTATATTAGTAAGTACCGCATATCTTTTTAATATACTTTTTGATATAGAAAATATTGATGTGCGAACCTATCAATATTTATTTGCAACAAGACTGCCATTATTCTGGGCAATAGTTATTTTGGGCTCTATTTTATCTCGTTACACAAGGAAATTAGCCGAACAAAGCGTTGAAAAAGACAAAATAGTTGACAAACTTCGTGAAGAAATGAATAAAATGTCAGTATTTTATGGAACGACAAGTAAATTATTCTCTTCTTTAATAGACCTGGAAAATATCATGCGATTTGTTGTTGAACGATTTCCTATCATTGCTAATATGGAGCGCTGTACGGTTATGCTTATTGATGAGCATAGTGGCGATTTACTCGGTCGCACCTCTAACCGCATACCTGTTGGAGAACTAAAATGGTTTATGATAAAAAAAGAAGAACCCTTATATGATTGGCTCGTGAGAGACAATAAGCCGGTGATGATTACAGACCCTAACCCAAGTAAGTTTAGAGGCCCTGCTGAGGATTTTGCTGAACGGTATAAAATTAAAACAATGATTACTCTACCATTGATGGGTAATGAAAAGTGCTTTGGAGCGATTCATATCGATAATGTAGATGATGACTCACCAATTTATATTACTGATGAAGGATTAAACGAACTACAAAAACTTGTTAAATTGGTCGCCATAGCCATTGAAAATGTTAAATCTCATAAAGTTGCCGCAGAACAGAGGGAATTAATGAAAAAAGACGAAGAAGCCCTGCGAGAAAAGATGATGCAATTATCAACCTTATTTGATTTTAGTTCTGAGTTAGCCATATCCCATAAATTAGAAGATGTCTTATTGGCAATTGAAAAGAAAATGCTCTGTAACTTTGTTGGAGCAAAAAGTTACAGACTCATACTCATAGATAAGGAAAAAGGAGATGGGTTAAAAACACTTATCTTCAACAACTGTGATGAGACAATTGAAGACAGAGATAAGGAAATCCTCAATGAGGTCATAAAAAGTGGTGACTCTTTCATGGCAATGGATATTCAGAAAGAAGATATTACTAATAGTGAAGGGACTAACATACTTCTTTGTGTCCCGTTAAAAAAGCAAAATGAAACAATTGCGTTACTTGAGATAAAAAAATTAGAGCAAGGTATAACTATAAATCTAACTAAATATGTTATCCTTCTGATTGCGGCTAATGTGATGGCTATCTCTATTTCTAATGCCCAGTTGTATGAGAAAATCTCTTATTTGTCAATAATCGATGGTTTGACCAATCTCTATAATTACAGTTATTTCCAAGACCGCATCAGTGAGGAGATTTTGCGAGCACAAAGGCATAGTCTCCCACTTTCGTTATTAATGCTTGATATTGACCACTTTAAATCTATGAATACTATCTATGGGCATCAGGTTGGAAATCGAATACTGGTTGAGATTTCCAATATTGTCAAAACAGATGCACGAAAAATAGATATAGCCGTCCGCTATGGCGGCGATGAAATTGTTCTGATATTGACTAATACAGATAAAGAAAAGGCAGAGATGGTCGCAAAACGATTGTGTAACCTTATCAGTTCGCATAAGTTTCCTATCGGCAGTGCCGCTTTACCTGTAACGGTAAGTATTGGCGTCATTACCTGCCCGGAGGATGGAACTAAAGAGGATGAATTAATTGTTAAAATGGAAAATATAATGCAAAAGGCAAAAAAGCAAGGAGGAAATCAGGTTCAAGTCTACAAAGAAGTAGCCTGAATATTCAGAGGACAGAAGACCGAAGGTAACTATTCAGCCACTGATTAACACGGATTAGCACGGATAAATACAGAGGTCAGAGGGCAGAAGGCAGAGGACAAAGGACAGAAGACAGAGGTCAGAAGCGGGTTGTCCCCCGCTGGCGGGGGTTAGGGAGTAGGTAGTAGATGGGGTGCGTGTAAAATTTATGGGTAAAAAATATTGAGGAATATTCATCTTTTTGCCGATATAAAGAAATAGGGTGGGAGATTGCATAATTCACCTTATTTTAAAATAGGAGGGAGCAAAAAGATGAAAGTGGAGAATGAATGTATGAGACGATTATGAAAAAAGGGTGGTAGATATAGGAATGAGAAAGGCAAAGAATAAGGAGTTAAAGTTGGCTGAGACAGAGTTAATGGTTCGAGATATGTTGCAAAGGTAGTGGTGCAATAGAAGGGGTTTGTAAGCATGTAGTTGGTTCTCGTTTAAAATAATCAGGGATGAAATGGTCAAAGCAAGGAGCTCAAGGAATTCTACAATTAAGGATTTGCTATCTAAACAATAAATGGGATTTATACTGGGAACAGAAATTGAAGGTAGCGTAAAAGTTACCCACAAATTTTACATATGCCCCCATAAGATCTTGATCTTGACAGAGAGGAAAAAGTAAAGTATAATTGATGAGTGATGAGGTGGTAAGATGGGTAAAAAAGACCGAAAACAAAAGACAGATTACAGAGGGCAGAAAAAGGGGAAATGGAAGGTTTCTTTTAGGATACCAAAGTTTCTTATACCAAAAGATGAACTGATTACTCCAAGAGTATTTACTGTAGTTGATTATGGAGTGGGATTCTTAGTGTTTTTACTCTCCTTTGAGGTATATCTGAAAACATTAACTCCTACCTTGCCATTTGGAGATAGTGGTAATTTTATTACCTGTGCCTATACATTAGGAATTACTCAACCAACAGGTTACCCTACTTATTTAATGATAGGACATTTAGTTACATATCTTCCTTTAGGTAATATAGCTTGGCGAGTAAATCTAATCTCTGCTGTTGTAGCAGCATTAGCTTGTATGACCCTCTATCTTTTACTTTTAAAACTCCAGAGTTTTAGACCTTATAAACAAGATAGAAAAGATTCTTTGGTGGTTCAATACACTCCTCCAGTTGTTGCGGCTTTATTATTAGCAGTATCCTCTACCTTCTGGTCTCAAGCAGTAGTAACAGAGGTATATACCCTTAATGCTCTATTTCTATTATCAATGGTATTACTACTTGTAATCTGGCGTGAGCGGATAATAAATTATAACTCTCAAATAAATTCAAATGTTAATTTACCACTTTATTTATTTGCATTTGTTTGTGGGTTAAGTTTTACTCATCAGTTATCAACTATATTTATAATCCCATCAGCAATATTTTGGATATTAATAACAGATAAAAAGATATTTCTTGAGTATAAAAGACTTGGATTATTAATACTTCTTTTTCTAATAGGGCTTCTTCCTTATCTATATTTGCCAATTAGGGCAAGTATGGAAGCAGAACCAGTTTGGAGAGATACGAGTACATTATTGAGTCTTATAGATCATGTTACAGGAAAAGAATTTCAGGACAGGATGACACTTCTTACGGTTAATGAGTTTAAAGAGATAAAACAGTGGGTATTTCACTTAGTAAATATTGCCAGGATAAAGGAATATTTTAATTTATTTATTAAACAATTTACGGGATATATATGGTGGATTGGTATAATTGGACTCTGGATACTCTTTAAAAATAATTTTAAATTATTAGTGTTATTAGTGCTAATTTTCATAGCTGATGTACTTTACTCAATAAATTATCAAATCATAGATATAGAGGTTTATTACATACCATCATTTGTAGTCTGGGGTGTATTTATTGGATGTGGAATAAAGGGGATAATCAATCTTGTAAAGGTTGTAAGGTTCAAATCTTCTTTTATTAAGATAGGAGGAAGTTATATTCTTTGTACTTTATTATTATTTTCTCCAATTATTGCATATAGCCAGAATTATTATCAAAACAATAAATCAAAATATTACTTTGCTTATGACTTTGGTCGAAATATCCTAATGCAATTACCGGATAAAGCAATCTTAATTGTTCAAGCTGAACCGGATATACTCACTACCTGGTATCATAGATATATTGAGAAGGCAAGAGAAGATGTAGCTATTGTTAGGGTATATAACCTGAATGAAGCCTGGTATATATCAAACATTAAAAATAGGTATCCTTGGTTAAAGATAGAACTAAATGAGGAACCAGTAAAAGGTTTATATTCCCATTATCAACCCATATTTAAAAGGATTCTTAATGACAATATTGACTCCTTTTCTATATATTTTGTCTTTAGAGATGCACTTATTACGAATGTAGGTATAGAAAAAGGATACTCAATTGATGAAGGGATTCTTTCTAAATGTTTAAAGGAAAAGACAGAGGTTATAAATACATTAAAAAATCCTGATTACATTTATAGAGGGATATTTGATAAAGAAAGCTATAAAGACTTTTGGGCAAAGGTTGCTATTCGACGATATGCGATTGACTACAACGATAGAGGGCGTGAATACTTCCGAGTTAAGAAATATATAGATGCAGAGGCAGCATTCAAAATGGCAATAAACCTGATACCTGAAGGTATTGAATATTATTATAATTTAGGTTTGGTATATTTCAATCAAAAAAGATATGATTTAGCAATAAAAACATTTCAAAAAGCCTTAAAGTTAGACCCTAAATATATAAATGCATATAAAAGTATAGGAAATATCTATGAAAAACTTGGTAATATTAAGGAGGCAATTAATAATTATAAAAAGGTAGTTGAAATAGATACACAAGATATAGAGATGCACAATGCATTAGCTCGTGTCTATTATAAAGATGGGATGTTAGATAAAGTTATTGAAGAATGTAAAGAAATCATAAGAATTGCTCCAAACAATATTGAAGCATATGAAGACTTAGGTAGTATTTATTATATAAAAAGGATGTATAAGCATGCAGTAGTGGTATTTAATTATTTATTAAAACTTGACCCAGATAATAGTTATGCAGAACAAATGCTTGAAATAATAAAAAAAATAAAAAAAAATTAAACTTTTTTCTTGACATTAATTAGTAATGAGGGTATAATATCTGGAGTTTCGTGAATTCTCTATGATTCTTTCCTCCTTTAATCTTTGCGTTCTTTGCGGTTGATTTCTTTGCGTTCTTTGCGGTTAAAAAAAAGGATAAACCACAAAGGGCACAAAGTAGTAACGCAAAGGACACAAAGGGAAGAAAATAGGTGAAGCATTTTTTATCAACTCAACTTCAAAGGACAAGTTGCAAAAAAATCATCAGGCTTTTGAGCCTAATTTTACCATCTTTGAGCAAAATAAACAGATTGATAAGGATAAAGAGAACTTTAGATAACCTCAATAGTAGCATAAAATTTACGAAAGTCCAGAATATAAAAAGTCGATATTTTTACTCGTAATATTTATTCTGAACGCAATGGTGAAAAGGATATATATCCCTTATATTTGTAGCTGCAATTTCTATATGGCGAAAAAACTAACTATACAAAGGGATGAACGCAGATTATCAGGATAAAAAAAGTAAGGCAAGCATCCTTGCTTGCCAATAACCACTATGCTCTCACAACCGTGGAAGGTTGTGTTACTTTTATTCCCTAATTTCTGAAAGGAGGAAAGAACAATGATGAATTTTAAAAATGTGTTAATTGTGGGTTTAATAGTAGGAGGATTAGTTTGTGGAGTAAACAATAGTTTTGCATCAGAGTCAGGTGTCTGTTGGGTAATTGACTGGTATCGCGGTGAAGTAGTGAAATTATCACCAAAGGGGAGTGAAACAGTTCGAGTGGGTGGATTTCAACTTCCTGATTCAATTTCAGTAAATCCCGCAGATGGCACATGCTGGGTGGCTGATAGTGGTCACGATCAAGTAGTGAAATTATCACCAAATGGTAGTGAGATGGTGAGAGTGGGTGGATTTTCTATACTAAGGGCAGTTTCAGTAAATCCGGCAGATGGCACATGCTGGGTG
>JBFLYA010000159.1:6286-8612 GCA_040757115.1 bacterium
GGTGGCTGATAGTGGTCACGATCAAGTAGTGAAATTATCACCAAATGGTAGTGAGATGGTGAGAGTGGGTGGATTTTCTATACTAAGGGCAGTTTCAGTAAATCCGGCAGATGGCACATGCTGGGTGGTTGATCACTTTCATAATCAAGTAGTAAAATTATCACCAAATGGGAGTGAAACAGTTAGAGTCGGTGGATTTGATAGACCACATTCAGTGGCAGTAAATCCGACAGATGGTACATGTTGGGTAAGTGATCCCTGGCAGGACCAAGTAGTGAAATTATCACCAGAGGGAAGTGTGACAGTGAGGGTTAAACTTGATCTCCCAGCCGGACTTTCAGTGAATTCAAGCGATGGTACATGCTGGGTGGTTGATCATCCCTATCAAGTAGTAAAATTATCACCAGAGGGAAGTGAAACAGTTCGAGTTGGTGGATTTTTCTGCCCATTTGTTTCAGTAAATCCGACTGATGGTACTTGTTGGGTGGGTGATTTCCAGCATGATCAAGTGGTAAAATTATCACCTGATGGAAGTGAGATATTCAGAGTTGGAGGATTTGATGGACCAGGTCCAGTTTCGGTAAATCCAGGGTTACCATTAGCGATTGAGATTAAGTTAAATGGTATTGAGTTTCATACTGAGGATACAATTACTATTGATGCGCATGTAACTAATGGTAAAGAGGAAGTGGATGTAGAAGGAAAATGTTGGGTTAGATTTCCTGATGATTCATTAATATCCCTATTGAATGTCCCTAAGGCTACTTTACCACCAGAGCTTGATATTATAATCCCTCTACTTCCTGGAGGCTATACCTTTAATGGTGGTGAACCTGAAGGAGAGTATAAGGCAGGTGGAAGATTAGCCTGCCCCATTACCCTTGATTATTTCAGCACGGACATTAAACCTTTTACTTTTACTCCATAATCAGGAGAGAACAAATCTCTCTTATCTGTGTATTAATCCAGCTTTGGCCTCAGCAAATGAGGCTAAAGATGGAATTTTATTTTGGTCTTGACAATAAGTATAATTATGGAGCAAATGATGGGAAAGAAGTATAGAGGGCAGAGAACAAAAAATAAGAAACAGAAAAAGAGGAGGTGGGAAATCCTTTCTAATATCCCAAAAATTTTTATACCAGAGGACAAACCATATATCCCAAGAGCATTTACGATGATAGATTATGGTGGTGGAATATTGGTATTTTTTATTTGCTGGGCGGTTTATCTTCATACCTTGACTCCAACTGTTGGTCTGCATGATTCTGGAGATATGATAACTGCGGCTTATGTCTTAGGTATTCCACATCCCACTGGTTATCCACTTTATTGTCTGCTGGGTAAACTATGGATGACTATTTTGCCATTTTATGTCAACAGCCTGTCAAAGGGATACCTTATAAAGGCTGATATTTGACTTCTGACATCTACTATTTGTGAGACAACAAGATGAAACATCAAAAAGTTAATAAAATTAAACTTGTGATAATAATAGTTTTGATACTAACATTATATTTATTTGGTTGGTTTAGACCTGAGCTAACCAGGTATGTCCAGATAAACAATCTTCTTTGCCAAAAACAAAAACAACTTGAAAAATACCCAATCCTGCTTTCAAATAAAGATGAGCATAAAAACCAAACTTTACTTCTAAAAAATGAGCTAAAAAAGATTAAAGATAAACTTTATGTAAGTGAGACTCCTTTGATAGCCACAAGCCAGTTTTTGACAGACATCGAAACAATATCTAACACCACCAATGCCAATGTCCTCACCAAAAATATCCTCCCGACTAAAAAGACAGGTAAATATCACCACCTATCTGTTATGCTTAATTTACAAACCAACAGTAGTGGGTTGACTAATTTTTTATATGCAATTAAAACCTCAAACAAACTATATTCAATACCTTATTTGAATATATTAGCACAAAAAGATAATAAATTAAGGGTAGCGTTAATAATATCCAGCTATATGGTCGTGAGTAACCGTTCAGGTTAGGCATCAGGTAAAGCCTCTCGGAATATTGGTAACCGTTCCCCGCAGAGACGCAGAGAAAAAATTAAGTAACTATTCAGCCACTGATTAACACGGATTAGCACGGATAGATACAGAGGTCAGAGGACAGAAGGCAGAGGACAACAAAAGGAAAAACCTTCAGCCTAATTACGGACACGGAAAACGGACACGGATTACGAATTTTGGTGGTGTCTGAAAATAACTCTAATAGTGAAATCTATGCAGATTTGGTGTCCAAAAGGGATTTCCTCCAAAGAGCAAAATGCAAAAAGCAAATATAAAAATTACATATCAAAATGTAAAATTA
>JBFLYA010000160.1 GCA_040757115.1 bacterium
GTTTTCCACAATCAATTTCTACCTATTTCTATAAATTTCAATCTATTTCTATTATCTTATCTCCATATCACTCTTATCTCCTTATCCCCTTTCTTACACTTTTGATATATAGCCTGAACGGTTACCATTATTGCTTACTTGAAGACACGGAACTGGCTACTTCATTTTCCTTATAAAGAAGAAAGAAAATGGTAACTATTCTTAACGGACTCTTGGGGTCAAACCGTGAATGTTGAATGTAAAAGGATGACCCTAATCCTACTACGGATTTCACGGATAACGCTGATTAGCACGGATTATAAAAATAAAAAATCTGTCTCTATCCGGATCATCCGAGTAATCTGTGTACTAAAAAATAAAAGAGGAGTGTGAAGAAAAATGAAAAAATGGAAAAAGATTGTTTTATGGATAGCAGGAGGAATAGTGGTGATAATGAGTATATTGATTATTTATGTCGTTGATACCTTGTTTTATCTCTTCCCAAGAAGGGATACAGAGGCAATACGGAAAATTTTGGTAGCAGATTTTAGACGAGAGACTAGCTGGCAAAGACATCATCGCACACCACCAATAATTTGGCCTTCCCCTTTTTATGAGCCTAAATTAAAGAGAATGGGTAAATCAATACTTCCTGCGTTAATAGAAATAATAGAAGATGAGAAAGAAGATAGGTATGTTCGAGGATTTGCATCAGATTGCTTTGAATTCGTGGGAGAAGAAGGGAAAAAATATGTACCCAGATTGATTAAGATTTTAAAACAAGGGGATGAGACAGGACAATGGTGTGCAGCAAACGCTTTGGCTATTATTGCATATAAATTTGAAGATAAAAGTATTATAACTCCACTAACAGAAGCATATGTGAAAGATAATCACCCTTTTGTATGGGAATTAAGTAGAGAAAAATCTTCATTATTTAAGGGTAATAAAAAAGCTATAGGACTACTAAGTGAATATTTATTGACCGAAAAAAAATATCATGGAATACGGCGTACAGTAGCTGAAATATTAGGGAATATTGGAGATAAGAGGGCAATTGAGCCTTTAAAGGAGATATTAAAAAGGAAGGATGAACATCCGCATGTTAAAAAAGCCGCTGAAGAGGCTTTAAAAAAAATGTTAAATAAAGGAAATGAATAAAAATGAATAAAAGGATAAGTAAGTTTCTACTAACAATAATTACCATTCTAATTCTATTTATCCCTATCTTTTCAACTGGAGATGATGAGACTAAACCTCAACCAGGGGATGTATTTTTCAGAACAGACAATGTCACGCCATGACGCAATGACGCAAAGAGAAGTAAGAAAATAGTTGAAAGGAAAAGGAAAGTGTGATATAATGGTAGTTAAAGTTAAGGAAGTATCAAATTTTAAAACCACCAAGTCCACAAAGGGCACAAAGAGAGAATAATCTTATAAATCTTTGTGTTCTTTGTGTGCTTTGTGGTTCAAAACATATAATCAGTTTAATCCGTTTAATCCGCTTACTAAAAAAACAAAAAAGGAGTGTGATGGAAAAATGTTAAAGAAGATATTAATAATTGGTGGTATTTGTTTAGTGATGTTAGTGATAGCTTGGGTGTTGATGATAGGTTACTTTACTGTAGTGGTAAAGACAAAAGATGAGAAGACAATTCGTCTTGTAGACCAGAATAAGATTATGAAAATTACGGCAATTCCAATTAAGATTACTAATGCCATCATACCACCACCTAAACTTGAAAGTAAAAAACCAGAAGAAAGAAAAAGGATAATCATAAACTATCTAAAAGAAGCGATTGAGGCAAATGATAAATGGCTATTATTAAAGGGTGTAGAAATAGATAAGCGGGTACTAAGAATGGGTGATGTTATAGTTCCAGTATTAATAGAGATAGTTAGGGATACTAAACAAGAAGGTAGAGTGCGTCAATATGCAGCAAGTATGTTAGAAGAGATGTTTCGTTGTAAGAATAAAACACTTGAAGAATTAATCGGAGATGAAGAATGGAAAAAGGATGTATTTACAGAATCGTTTAACTTAATTAAAAAGATAGATATTGAGAGTGCAGTGCCTACATTATTAGAAGCGATTGAGGATGAAAATGCGTTCACGAAAGAATGTATAATCGGGATATTCGAAGAAATGAAAGATAAAAGAACAGTTGAGCCTTTGCTAAAGATTTTAGATGAGCAAAGAGTTTATCAATGGGAAACAAACTTAGGGAAAAGAACAAAAGAGGCATTGTATAAGATATTGAAGGAGACCCATGACCGAAGAATAGCTGAGGCATTAGATAGAAATGGAAGTGATTATGGGGTTTGGCTATGGGTAGATGAGGCAGGAAGACAAAAAGTAATTAACAGAGCTATGGATATATTAAGAGGTAATTATACCCCAGAAGTTAAACTTACCTATGAAGATGAAGAGAATATAAAGGCATGGGTTAAGAGGGAGAGGAGAAGATCTGCAGAAGAATTCAGAGAATTAGAATTAGAAAGAAAGAGGGTTGCAATTAAAGAAAAGGCTATTGGATTATTAGGTGTGGCTAAGGCAAAAGAGGCTGTGCCTATGTTGATTGAGATGTTAGAGAAAGAGGTAGAAAAGAGAGATTTTTTTGGTATTATGGGAAATATAATTACTGCATTAGGGAAAATAGGAACTGATGAGGCAGTAAATGTATTAATAGAGTTATGCCGAGCCAAACAGATAGGGGGGGGGGTAACAATAGAAGCATTGGGAGAATCAAAAAATAGAAAGGCTATACCATTTCTTGAAGAAGTGCTAAACGGTAATGATAAGTTTAATGGTGAATTAGCAGCAAAGGCCTTAAAGAAAATAACAGGCAAGGAATATAAATAATAATAAGAGGTGATAAAATTATGAGAAAGATTAGATTATTAGTAGTATTGCTAAGTCTATTCGTAGGTTTTAGTGTTTATGCGGATGATGGACAAGGAGGAGGAGATGAAATGGAAATAGAAATTCCACTTGCCCCCCCACCACCGCCGCCACCTCCTCCGATACCATCTCCAACTGGCAATGAAAAAGTATATATAGTCTATCGGGATACAAATGGTAAAATGGCAAAAACCCCATTGGAAGCGGTAACAGGTAAAACTGGGCATGTAGGATTTTTGATTGTTATGCCAGATGGGACAAGTTATGTGATTGATACTATTCCTGATCCCGACGGAAATGGTCCACTAAGAGATGGTGTTAGAGAGACAGATTTGAATGGATTTAATGATGGTCAGGCACAAAACCTGTGGTTCATTGATACAGAATTAACTTCAACGGAAGTAGTGGACATTATTAAGTGGTTAATTACACCAGATAAGCCAGATACTCCTGAGATAGAAGGAGTTTGGGGTAAACCTTATACCAATCCACCTACTCACATAGGAGGACAACAAAAAGGTCCTAATCAATACGATTGTGTGGGATTGGTTGAGGTGGCATTGGAAATGTTGGCTAAAAAATACCCTCTAAATCATCCTGAAAGAGAACGACTTAATCTTACACCCGATGAAGTTG
Organism: bacterium; assembly: GCA_040757115.1. NCBI lineage: Bacteria > bacterium. The sequence goes on from JBFLYA010000160.1 coordinate 3,520, forward strand.
AAAAATGGTGGCTCCTCCCTTATGAACAGCTAATGGAGGCATTAGCGAAATTAAAAGAAGTTGATATTACGGATATCTTTGGCGGAGAAGAGCTACCACAGCCGACTGATCCTGGGAATGATCATCCTGATGATTATATAGGGGTGTTGGGAAAACCAATACTTAAAGAGACTGAGGGACCAGTGGCTAATGTGGCGGTACTTTATCATGGATTCCCGAAAGAGGCATCAAGTATTATTGGTGATTCTTGCTGGATAACCCCTGAGTTTGAAATTGACCAGGTTACTATGTACCCTGCTATAATTATTCCCTCTGGTGGATTTTTTGGGCTGGAGACTTCACAGATACTAAAGTATAAATTAAGGAAATATGTAGAAGATGGTGGGGTATTAGTCTGTTTTGCCCAACAACAGGGGTATGAGTTTAATTGCCTGCCTGGAACTATTACTGCTTATGGGTGGACAGAAGACCAATCCTGCTGGCAAAATGCCGCTTATATCGAGACTGACCACCCTATATTCGCCTCACAACAAGATGCTACCTTAGATGTTGGTATTGACGGCTACTTCACTCAATGGCCTGATGATGCTACGATTTTACTTCGCAGAACCAAGAATCAAATGCCTGCTATGTTAATGTATAAATATGGCAAAGGCTATGTCATTGCCTCGACTATTTATACTGACTTTAGTTCAGCCTATAATCGAGCATCAGATGAAGAAATAAGGTTAGTCAATGACCTGATTAGCTATGTTGAGGATATAAATAAAGAAATTCCAGAGTATAAAGCTGGGGATGAAATAAACCTGCCCATAAAAATCACCTACGAGGAATTCTATGAATTCTTCCAGGAGACCCCAGTTAGGGCAACACAAGTAGAATTCACTATCCGCGATTCTGATAAAAAAACACTCTCTACCAGCATCTTACCACTTGCCACTCCGCTTGCTTTGGGGCAATCCACCCAAATCAATTTCACCACCACCTGCCCAGACAAATTAGGCATCTTCTGGATAAACTATACCTTAAAAGACCAGGCAGGTAATATTCTCAAGCCAGAGACAAAAGGTGAACGATTTGTTGTATCCAAGCATCTAACTGGCAGTACAAAGATTGAAGGTTATTCTATCTGGGCGATAGCAGAGGAACAAATTTTAGTTGGAGCTACAGCTACCTATACTGTTTTTGTTCGCAATGATACGGATGAAGATTTTGAAGGCAATATTGGAATAGGAGTGCATGAAGAAAAGATTAATGGTGGAAGATGGTGGGCATATGTAGGTACAATTACGGATGTTACTATCCCTAATCATTCCCAAGCTAGCTTTACCTTTACCAGAAAAATGTATATTTCCGCCAGTACCTACTTTGGTCTGTTCCCTAAAGAAACTACTTGCAATACCTATTTTCTGAAAGGAGCAATAGCTACCTGCGAAAAAGGTGTACGAGTAATGAAACCAGTAGTAGATATTCAAATTATCACAGATAAAAAAATTTATGATCAAGGGGATAAAGGAACTATTACTTTAATCTTGCAAGATAAAGACAATACATATAATTTAAGCTATAATCCGGAGGTTAGACTTAAGATAACTGACCCAATAGGAGATGAAGTTTTTGCTACTAATACAACTTTAAGTATTACTTCTAATGGTTCTGTATCTACTACAATAGGTTTCCCTTTAATTACAGCAATGGGAGGGGTATATTTGATAAAAGTGGATGTTTATAACAATGAGAGTAAAATAGGAGTATGGACAAGTTCTTTTGAAATACCAGAACCTGAAATTAGCACTAATATAATTATTCCAGAGATTTTTGTACCAGATTCTACTAACACTACTTCATTTTTATTAAATAACATTAGTGCTAAAAGTATCTCAGGAGGTAGTATAACAATAGAGTTTAAAGACCAGGATTTAAACTTAATTTTTGGGAGTCAGAGTAATTTTGCGACATTATCAATATCTGGCTCTACTACTGTAAATTTTAATATTCCAATTGAAAGTATTAAGTTTGGTACATACAAACTTGTTTATATTATATATTATGAAGGGAAAAGTCTGATAGGTAAAAAAGAGATTTCTTGTAGTGCTATTACTAAAGTAAACCTTGATAAACCAGAATATCGAATAAGAGAAACTCTTATAGGTACATTGACTTTAATCAATTCAGGTAGATTTAAAGAGGATTTAGAAGCCACTATAACCATAGATGACTTAAATTTTGTTCCTACTAATACATTCAGTTTATTACCAGAGCAAAAATGGACTTTACCACTCAATATATCTATTCCAGAAACTTTAACCTCTGGGTATCATTATGGGACTATAAACCTTCATCTTAGCACTTCTACTAAATCTACCCAATTTAAGTTTTATATTCCTCCTGCAGAATTAAAGATAGAGTTAGAGAAAAAAGATTACATAATTGGAGATATGGTAAATGTTACTATTAGTAATATAGGGGGTGTAGATGAAAGCTGTGATTATAAGATAAAATTGGCTGATAGTATGGGAGTTAAAATTTATGAAGAGAATAATAGAATTGATAAAATAGAATCGGGAAAAAATCAAATTATTTCTTTCCTTATTTCTGACCAGGCAGTGACGGATAATTATGTTATAAGTATGGAATATTATGGAGAGGAAAGAGGGACTAAAACGGTTTTTTTACCTCTTAAGATAACTGGTGTGATTAGCAATGTAGATATCTCTCCTGATAAAACTTTATATTCCTTTGGAGAGCCTATCTCTATTCAAGCAGATATATTCAATCAAGGCTACCCTATAAATAATGGAAAACTTAATCTTAAAATATACAGGAATTTAAAAGAATTTAGTAAAATAGAGGGGATTTCACCTTCATCTATTGGTGTAGATGATGATAATGTCTGGTTTACTATCAGCGAGAGTTTGATTAGATATAATAAGGTTACGGGCACAACTACTTTATATGATATAGCGGATGAGGTACCAAGTCTTTGTGTAGATGAAAATTATGTATGGTTTCTTGATCATGATACAGGATTAATAGAAAGGTTCAATAAAGAAAGCGGTCAAGTAGAAGATTTAGAGAAGAAAAATAAAGTAAAAGTAGGAAATGAAAAGTACTATTTTTATAAAGATATAACCCATGATAATCAAAATATATGGTTTACTTCCTTTTGTCTCAAATATTGTCCTCCAGAGCCATTAGAAGAAGAGCCATTATTTGTATTTGAAGTATTCTTATATCAATATAATAAATCTGGAGGTCAAAAGAGTATTATCTGGAATTATTCAGTAGAGTCCACAGAAGAACCTGACATAATTAATTATCTCCCTCTTTGTGTAGATGACAGATATGTCTATTTTGGAGTAGAAAAGGTATATCCTGATGGAAATAAAGTACTTAGATATGATAAGACCAATGGAACTGTGATTATTCTATTAATCAGGAACGAAGAAATTACCTCACTTGCAGTGGATGATAACCATCTATGGATTGGCACAAATGACAAATTAATATCTTGTAATAAAGATGGAGGTGCAGTTGAGGAATATTTTCAGGGAATGAAGATAACTTCACTTTGTAGAGATAATAACTGGATATGGATTGCTACTAATGGAAATGGTTTGATAGAATATGATGAAAGAACAGAAAAGTTCCAGATATATACTACAGAAAATAGTGATATGTTAAGTAACAATATCACAACCTTATCGGCTAAAGATAGGGATGTATGGATGATTACAGATAAAGGTGTAGGCGAATATAGGGCAAAATTGGTAGAAGAAAGTATAAGTAATAACCTCGATATAGCGTCAAATGAGAAGAAATCAATGGTTATAGACATAGGCACACCTACAATCTGTGGTAAATACTATATAGATGCCAAATTACTATCATCTTCAGGACAATTTATCGCCTTTGATTCAGAGAGTTTTTATGTTACTAAAGCTACAGTTACCTTAACATTTAACCTTGATAAGCCCGTGTATAAACCGGATGAATTAATAACCATTACCGGAAAGGTTTATAACAAAGATTTAGTTTTGCCAGCATACAATCTTAATCTATACATAAACGCAGATGATAAAACGATATTAAGTGAAACAATTAATATAGGGACTAATTCACTCTACGAATTTATTGCTACTACTACAGCGACTAAGTCATTTACCATAGTTGCAGAGGTTGATGAGATAAGATTAGAAGAATATGTAGTCATTATAGAGGAGCCTTTAAAAATAGATATTACCGAAATAGGTAGTCCAAATAGAGGGACAAATACCTTTACTATAAAATTAAATAACACCGGAGATGCAGAAACGGTAATAAATGGAAGATGGAAGATAGGAGATGAGGAGTGGCAGGAATTAGGGACAGTCACAATACTACCAGGGGGAATAAAAGAAATTGCACTAAATTATCAATTCCCGCCAGATAATTATCAATCAGGTTATGCTACGCTTACCCTTGTTTTATCAGGGGATATAACGGGAACATATACAGGACAGATAGAGTTTGGTGAAAAAGTTGATGTGAAGGTTGAACCAGAGATAGTCTATCCTTTGGGTTATGTAGAAGTACCATTTACTATTACCAATCAAGGAAAACAGGATTCAGAATTTGAACTAACATTCTTATTGAATAAACAAGAGCAAAAGCAGAATATTAAAGTCTGTGCTTCTCCCAGACCTAAAGTGCCTTCCTGGTTATTAAGTGAACCAAAGATAGTTATCAAGTCTAACCCTGTAAAGAATCCACACCCTGTAAAGAGTCCAGCAAAAGCACCACAACCTGATTATTTGGAAGACATAATTAGAATAAATAGTGAATTCTATATCCCAAATGGCGGAACAATTACGGGTAGTCTTATCTATGAATTAACCGAAGGTGATTATTCCTTAAGTTATGAGTATTTTCGTGGTACTGGAAGTGCTAAGTTCAAGGTAGCAAAAGAAAACATTGCTAAGATTAAGGGGTTAACCGTAGATAGTCCCCAGTTTAGAGTAAGGGTAGAAAATCCTGGCTCAAATG
>JBFLYA010000161.1 GCA_040757115.1 bacterium
TGATTCCTTTATACCAGAAAACATTAAATAAGTGTGGTATGGAGAAAACAAAAGATTTTATCAAGTCTATTTTTACCTTTACCAGTATAACCTCTATTTTATTGATGATTGCTGTATTTGTTTTATCTAAATATGTAATCAAAATTATTGCCCCATCACTTCCAGAATCAACGATGAAATTGTCAGTTGAAATGTTAAAATGGTTATCTTTATTAGTATTGGGAAACGCCCTTTTTAATGTTTTATCTTCAGTCTATAATGCACTACATCATTTTAAGATTCCAGCACTAACTGATTTATTAAGTAATTTATGTGTCATAATTACTTTAATCTTCTTTTCTGGGCTATGGGGGATATATGCCCTGGTAATAGGATTAATTATAGGCATCTATTTTGTAGTGTTAATTTTATTTTTTAATGCTTTAAGGTTGGAGATTATAGGATTCAGAATGGATTTCAAGACAGAAGAATTCAAAAATTTCATTTATTTCAACTTGCCAATCTTACTTTATATATTCCTTCCACAGTTAACGGGGATTATAGAGAACTTTTTTGCTTCCTCGTTAAAACAAGGAAGTATATCTACACTTGGATATGCAAAACGACTATCTGAGGTAGTATCTACATTATTGGCAGCAAATATAGCTAAGGCAACATTTCCAACATTTTCATTACTATCCACAGAAAAGAAAATAGTGCAATTACAAGATATTGTTGTTAAACTTAACAAGCAGATAATAGTTTACTTCTTACCATTGAGCTTTGGATTGGTATTTTTTAGCAAAGAAATTATTACACTTGTTTTTATGAGAGGAGCATTTGACTCTTTAGCGGTAGAGATGACTTCCAATGTTTTTAAATTTTATGCCGCCATATTAATAGCAAATATGATACTACCTATTTATTTCCGACTATGTTACGCTTTTTCAGATACTACAACTCCTATTAAGGCATTTGCTATAAGTATTGTATTTATGATTCCACTTTATTATTATTTGACCCCAATTTTAGGAATAAACGGGATTGCATTGACAAGTTCTATATCAATTTTACTTACATTAATTTTTACAGGTATCTCTGTGAGAAAAAAAATTCAAGGATTAAATATCTTTGCATTAGGCAAACTCTTTGCCAGGTCTTTCTTGTGTGCTTCATTAGCCATACTTCCTTTGTTGAAATTTAAGCCTACCAATAACTACGAGATTATAATTTTAATAGGCGCCTACTTTATATTTTATTTTATTTTGGCCTGGTTTATTATGAACAAAGAAATAAAAAGGGTCGGAAAATCACTCTGGAGGATTAAAGATGATCCGGATGGTCAATGAAATTATTGAACTGGATGAAGAAAAAGGAGGATTTACTATGTTGTCGTCTTGGGAAAAACTAAAAACTAGAAAAATATGGATGAGTTCTATTTTTAGTGCCCTATGCTTTCCTGAAATAATATTTGCCATATTTATTGCTCCAACCAAATATACCTTTATCAGACAGACATATTTACCTTTTTTACCATCCCCATTAATAATTTTTTATATTATTATTATTTTTCTAATTACCTTACAGATATTTCAGAAAGGTAAATTACCGCATATCCCTTTAAGTTTATTATTACCTTACTTTATCTTGGCGTGTATCATAGCCTTAAGTTTAATATACACATCTAATTTAGAGTATGGTAAAATTAAGTGTTTGGAATTTATGATGTATAGCACTTTAGCTCTGTTTGCACCATTTTTTTTATTTAGAGGTTTAAACAATATAAACCGCTTTATCTATACGCTACTTGTCATGGGCATCTTTTTATTTATTATTCTTTTTATTTCAAACCCTTATTTACTTACACGCACTTTTAGTACTATATTTGGGTCCAACTATTTATTAATACAGCATATCTCAGGGATGGCAGTATTAATAATTTGCTACTACTTTCTTTTAAAAAATCAACCATTAAAAAAACAAGTAATATGGGTATTTCTATTGGTGATACTTATAATGGCAATTATTTACCCGGGTGGGAAAGGAGCTGTTTTTACATTACTTATAACAACAATTATTATCGCAATTCCCTCCATAAAATTTAAGAATAAATTTAAAATAATGAATAAGCGTCTTCTAATCATCCCACTTATAATTTTTATCATAGAGTGTGGGACACTAGGGTATTTTCATTTTGTTATGAAGTTTAGTGCTTTAACAGGTCGTCTTGGAGCTATATCATCACCACAACACTACAATCGAATAGAAAGACTGGAGAATGCTAAAGTCGCTTTAAAGCTATTTTCTCAATATCCTCTATCAGGGGTAGGGATTGGTGGATTCAGTGTCTATTCATATAAATTAGAGGGGATAGAAAGATTTAAATATCCTCATAATATCCTTCTGGAGGCTTTGGCTGAATTAGGATTAATTGGATTCATCTCCCTTTCCCTTATTTTATTTTTTGCCTTTAAGAACCTTCTCTATTTGCAAAAAATATATAAATATTCACTTTTACCAGGAGTCTTTATGAGTATTTTTATCTTCACTTTTTTAAATTCTTTAACTTCTCAAGACATCACTAATCTTGCATTGTTCGCTTTCATTGGTTGTTCATATGCAATCGAACATAGCTTGAAAGATGAAAAGGAATGTGAGGGATGAATATCTGGTTAATTCAAACAGGTGAAGTTTTACCCATAGAAGAAGATGTTTGCCAGATGAGAACCTCTTTTTTGGCAGATAAACTTATTGAGAGAGGGCAAGATGTTCTATGGTGGGCGAGTGCCTTTGACCACTTTAAGAAAGATTGGATAGTTAGAAAAGATACCGAAATACCCATAAGTAAAAGATACAAAATTTTTGTGTTGAAAGGAATAGGCTACCGCAAGAATATCTCTTTATCCCGTTTTATAGACCATAGAATTGTTGCCTGGAAGTTTAAAAAGATAGCTCCAAAAATGACTAAACCTGATATAATAATAACTTCAATGCCACCACATGATTTGGCTTATGAGGTGGTTATGTTTGCTAAGAAATATGATATACCCCTATTGGTTGATATAAGAGACCCCTGGCCTGACATATTTCTAAATCATACCACCAGAGTCTTCAGAGGATTAGCTAAGGCGATGCTTCAATATGACTTCCATATGATTAGAACAACTATGCAAATGGCTGATGGATTGATCGCAGTTACAGATACATTTTTGGGGTGGGGATTGAGGTATGCAAAGAGGGATAGATGTCCATTTGACAAGATATATCCTCTTGGCTATAAAAGGTTAATATCCAGTGATACTTCAGAAGTCAGTGAAAGATTTCTACCTCTCCTTCAATTCTTGAATGATAAATTTATCGTCTTCTTTGTAGGTACAATCTCAGAGGGTCATCATGATCCCTCTATACTTATAAAGGCAGCAGAGAAGTTTAAAGAAGATAAAAGGATTCATTTTATGCTCGCTGGCGATGGAGAACTCTTTGGTAGAGTGAAAGAAATGTCTGTGAACCTTCCAAATGTAACCCTAACTGGATGGCTTAATCAGAATGAAATAGAGTTTTGGTTGCAAAGAGTTATGGTTGGTATATGTCCTGCTACAAAAAATGTAGATTTACCTACCAATAAAGCTTTTATCTATCTTTCAGCAGGTTTGCCTATTATATCAGCCTGGCAAGGAGAGCTGAAAGAAACTATCGAAAAAGACCAGATTGGGTTTTATTATCCCCCTAATAATGTTGATGCCCTTGTAAATTGTATTATAAATCTGTATAACAATCCTGAAATTTACAAAAACATGTCAGAGAATGCCAAAAGGGTTTTTGATGAGTTGTTTGATGCAGATAAAATATATACAGAGTATGCGGAGCACATTGAAAAAGTAGCGATTGAATATAGAAAAAGGGGATAGTGGGTAGGGTAAAAGAGATATTCTAAACTAAAGAGGTAATAATTAGTGAAGCGGTTATTTGATATAGTTTTTTCGTTAATTGGTTTAATTTTCCTTTTTCCGTGCTTTGGAATAATATCCTTTTTAATAAAAAAGGAAGATAGAGGTCCTGTATTTTATCGGGGACTGAGGGTTGGGATATGTGGAATACCTTTCAGAATTTTTAAGTTCAGAACAATGGTAATTAATGCAGATAAAATTGGAGGTCTTTCAACCGCAGATGATGACCCAAGGATTACAAAAATTGGCAAAAGACTCAGGAAATATAAACTTGATGAGTTACCACAATTAATAAATGTGCTAAAAGGTGATATAAGTTTTGTGGGACCAAGGCCAGAAGTTCAACATTATGTTAATATGTTCACCGAGGAAGAAAAGGCTATTCTAAGTATCCGTCCAGGGATCACAGATTGGGCTTGTCTTTGGAATTCAGATGAAGGGGCAATTCTCTCAGGAAGCCCTGACCCTGAAAAAACTTATATGGAAAAGATTCGTCCAACAAAGCTCAAACTTCAATTAAAATATGTGAAAGAACAATCCTTGTGGACAGATTTAAAAATTATATATCTAACCATTATGACTATTCTAACAAGGAAGCAGGTGTGGAATTATGAGGAAGAAATATAATAAGAACTTTTTGGTAGGATTATATCGGACGATGATGAGGATACGGATATGTGAGGAGAGTTTAGTAGAACCTATTCTGAGGGGTGAGGTTAAATGCCCATGCCACCTTTATTCTGGGGAGGAAGCAATAGCCACAGGAGTTTGTGCGGCTTTAGATGAAAGTGATTATATCTTCGGAAGCCATCGTTCTCATGGCCATTATCTGGCTAAGGGAGGTAGTATGCCAGAACTTATAGCTGAGATTTACGGTAAGGAAACAGGTTGTTCAAAGGGTAGAGGTGGGTCGATGCATCTAATTGCTCCTGAAAAAGGTATGCTTGGGGCAGTGCCTATTGTAGGTGGGACTATCTCCATAGCTCTGGGTGCGGCATTGGCTTCAAAGATAAGGAAACAAAAGCGGGTAACCGTAAGTTTCTTTGGTGATGGAACAACTGGAGAAGGTGTGCTCTATGAATCTCTTAATTTTGCCTCCCTTAAAAAACTGCCCATTATTTTTGCCTGCGAAAACAACCTTTATTCAACCCATCTGCCAATTAGGGAATGCCGCTTACAAAATAATATTTTTAAAACGGGTGTGCCATTTGGTATTCCAGGGGACAGGGTGGATGGCAATAATGTTTTAAAGGTTTATGAATCAACTAAAGCGGCAGTTGAGATTTGCAAAAAAGGTAACGGCCCGGTATTCATTGAATTTTTAACTTATAGATTACGAGGACATGTTGGGCCTGATGATAATATTCATGGGATGCGGACAGATATCAGACCAAAGGAAGAAATAGAAAGATGGCAAAAAAAGGACCCTATTAAAAGATATGAAAGATTTCTTTTTAAAAATAAGATTTTGGTAAAGCAAGAGGTTGAAATGATTAGAAAAGAAGTAGAACAAGAGGTTAACAATAGCTTTGCCTTTGCTCTAAGCAGTTCATATCCAAAAGAAATGGAGTTAACAAAATATGTCTTTAAAGAATAGAAAATTGCAATACAGCTTAGCCATAAATGAGGCAATCCATCAGATGATGGAGATTGATGAATCTGTTTTTCTTATAGGCCAGGGGGTGAAAAGTCCATGGTATGTCGGAAATACCGCCAGAGGGCTTTTGGAGAGATTTGGAGATGAGCGGGTTATTGATACCCCGGTTTCTGAAAATGCCATAACAGGTGCCGCTGTTGGTGCCGCTATTGCCGGAATGAGACCAATAGTTGTTCATCCAAGAATGGATTTTATGATGTATGCTATGGACCCCATCATTAATGAATCAGCAAATTGGCATTATATGTTTGGTGGAAATTCAACAGTGCCTGTGGTGATATGGAGTATTATCAACCGGGGTGGAGAGCAGGCCGCACAACATTCCCAGTCATTACATACCCTTTGTGCTCATATCCCGGGGTTAAAGGTTGTTATGCCTGCAACACCTTATGATGTCAAGGGACTTATGATCGCCGCCATAAAAGATGATAATCCAGTTATCTATATAGATGATAGATGGCTATATAATTTAGAAGGTGATGTTCCTGAAGAAATCTATTCAGTACCTATTGGAAAGGGTATCATCTGCAAAAAGGGTAAGGATATTACTTTAGTATCTGTATCCTACATGGCAATTGAAGCCATAAAGGCGGCTGAATATCTTAAAAAAGAAGGAATTGATGTAGAAGTTATTGACCTTCGGTCTGTTAAACCTATTGATAAAGAACTTTTATTTGAATCTGTAAAAAAAACAGGTAGACTTATTATTGCTGATTGTGGTTGGAAGACATGTGGATTTGCGGCTGAGATATCGGCGATGGTGTGTGAAAATATCTTTGAGTATCTTAAGTCACCGATAGCCCGAATTACCTTACCTGATACTCCAGCTCCAGCAAGTTTTGCCTTAGAAAAGGTATATTATCCAAAGAGTGATAATATTATCGCCAAAATACAGGAGGTTCTCAAATGGGAAACCAAATAAGATTCGTCAATTACCCCAGACAATATCAACAACTGAAGTCAGAGTTTGACAGCGTCTTTGAAAGGATAATGTCAAATGGTGATTTTATTCTACGGCAGGATTTAGAGGAATTTGAACATAATATTGCCCAATATGTTGGGACTAAACATGCTATTGGTGTCAATACAGGAACTGATGCCTTGTATCTTTCTGCACATGCCTTAGATTTTGGTGCAGGAGATGAAATCATTACTGTCGCTCATACATTTGTAGCTACTATTGGTGCTATTGTTCAATGTGGTGCCACACCTATACTTGTAGATATTAAAGATGATTTTAATATAGATGTTGACCAGATTGAACCCGCTATTACCCCTAAGACAAAGGGGATAATTCCAGTTCACCTTAATGGACATTCATGCAATATGGATAGGATTATGCAATTAGCACAAAAATATAATCTTATGATTATTGAGGATGCCGCCCAGGCATTGGGTGCAAAATTCAAAGGCAAACGATGTGGCTCTTTTGGTCATACCAGCATATTTAGCTTTTATCCAGCCAAAATGTTAGGCACAGCAGGTGATGGAGGAATAATATGCACGGATGACGATAGATTGGCAAGAAAACTTAGGGCATTTCGAGATAACGGAAGGGTTGATACGGTTGAAGTGATAGAATGTTTTGGATGGTGCAGCCGTCTTGATAACCTACATGCCGCTTTACTTAATATGAAATTCAAATATTTTGATAAATGGGTAAATCGCCGTAGAGAGATTGCCAGATTATATGATGAAGGGTTGTCAAACATTCCAGAAGTAATTACTCATCCTCGTCCAAATGATGACTACTTTGATGTATATCAAAATTATGTCATTCGAACTAAAAGACGCAATGAATTAGCTCAATATTTGCGTAAATGTGGGATAGAAATATTAATTTCCTGGCCTACACCTCTACATAAACAGAAGGCTTTAGGACTTAGTGATTTCAGTTTACCTGTGACTGAACAAATATCAACTGAAGTTATTTCTCTACCAATGTATCCCGAGTTGACTGATGATGAAGTACAAATAGTTATAGAGACTATCTATGATTTTTTTAAGAAGGAGTGATGATAGAAATATGTCTGATTTTTCAACAGTGACAGAAATAACCGGCTATAATGTTACACAGGAACAAATAGAAAGGATGTATACTCGCTACCACTTTGCAGGTTTGTTTTGTGAAGGGAAGAATGTCCTGGAAGTCGCCTGCGGTTCTGGACAGGGGTTAGGTTATTTAACTCATAAGGCAAAAAAAGTCGTTGGGGTAGATATTGATAAAAAACTATTAGAAACTATCCAGAGACATTATAAAGACAGGATACAACTCTTGCGAGCAAATGCACAACAATTGCCTTTTAAGGATAAAAGTTTTGATGTGGTCATCCTCTATGAGGCTATTTATTATCTATCTTGCCCGGAAAGATTTATAGAAGAATCAGCTCGCATACTTACAGATAAAGGCATTCTTCTTATTTGCACAGTCAACAAAGAATGGCATGATTTCAACCCATCTCCTTATAGTACTAAATATTTCTCTGTTAGAGAGTTATATTCTCTTTTGAAACAAAGATTTATCAATGTAGAAATTTATGGGGCATCGCCAATATCTGATGCGGTAAAGGATAAGATTATTTCCATAATAAAAAGATTTGCCGTTAAATTTCACCTGATACCAGAGACAATGAAAGGTAAGGAGTTTTTTAAAAGGATTTTCTGTGGGAAATTAGTTCCTCTGCCTCCTGAAATAAAGGATGGCATAGCAGAATACATCCCACCTGTGCCAATATCTTATGATTTACCAATTTATCAATATAAAGTTTTATTTGCGGTAGGGAAATTAAGTTGATAAGGAAATAAATTGACGGAGGGTAATGGGTCAGTGAAATGGGGGATTCTCCTGAAAGTAGGAAGTAGGAGAGTAGGAAAGTAGGAAAGGGGGAGACATTGCCCCCAGAAGAGGAATACCGTGCACATCCTTTATCCCTTTCCTACTT
>JBFLYA010000162.1 GCA_040757115.1 bacterium
TTACCCAATAGAATACTGCACAAGAAATAAGGAAGGACATAAAAATAGCCCCAATGGAGACATAAGAACTTAAATCCTTATTCTTCCGTGTCCAAAATACGATTATCGGCACGGCTAATAATGGTAAAGTTGGCACCCACCAGGTATAAGAAAGCATAATATTCACTCCTTTTGTTTATTTTCTTCTCTTTTCAATATAGAAGTTAATAATCTCTCAATCAAAGGGCAATTAGTTTTATACATATTTATTACCTGCCATTTAAGATTGAGATAACGGTGAACTAACCGATTTCTGGCAATAGCTAATTGAGCCATATTTTGTTGTTCTTCATCTGTCAAACCAAATAAGTTAGCACACTTTTGCATTACCTCAGCATAATTTTCTACGGCAATACCTTCTTGTGTCAGGAGACTTCCACTTATTTCAATAAGTGCAGTAAGAATATTTTCAACCGTCCTTTCCATAATCTTCTGAAGTTCTCTATCTTTCTCATATTCCTCCCATGTCTTATCTGCATATTTTGTATCAAATTCTTTCATCTCATCAGAGATAAATTGGAGGGATTCGATAATTCTTCCTTTTGCATACTCAAACTTAGCCATACTTTAGTGCCTCCAAATTTTTCCGCGTCATTTCTATCTGCCATTTTATCCCAAATATACTAAAATCTTCCATCTGAAATATAGCTTCGTTCTTTAATTTAACATATTCTTGAAAATCGTTAATGTATATTGGGGTACTTAGAATAATGGCATTATAATAGAGCATAGGTTTTCTAAAATCCCTATAAATTGGAAGTATATTTACCTCTTTATTAATCTTTGAAGAGAGGTGATATGAAATATCCATAATAATATTGAATATTTCATCATCTGATAGTGACTCTGGTAATAACACAGCTAAATCTACATCTGAATCTTGTCTGGGATAACCAGTTGCCCATGAACCGTATAAAAAGACCATCTCACTTTTATAATCCGCTGCCTTTTCTTTAAAAAATGTTTTTAATGTTGAAATAAAGGTATCTTTATCTTGTTGAGTAATCATTTAAGACCTCTTTCTAACAAACACAAAAGGTTTGTTTAATAAAGATCTGTAATCCACTTTCCCTCATGTTCGGGATTAGGAATTATTCTCTGTGATTTTGTATCAACAACAAAATCCATATCTTCTAATACCAGGTACCCAATTAGAGGCGGTGTAGATGCATCATTTTCCATCACCTGCATTTCAATGTCTCTATCCTGAATAATGATAATTGCTCCCCTAAAGATACGGCGATTTACCCGTCCATTGGCAGTTGATATTTCTCGTGTATGGGAATATAATAATCCTAATCTTTCAATTATATCTGGCGGCAGACATAGATATGCGGCACCAGTATCCACTATTCCCTCAATTTCAACACTCCTTATTTCATTTTCTCTAATCATCCCTTTAGTCTGCAATACCACATCTGCAAAATTTTTAACTACAACCTTTTCAACAGTTCTTCCCATTTTACCCACCTCTTCTTTTCACCACTTCATCAAATTTATCTTCTCCATATTGACTGTTTTTATATGGCGATAGATAGCGATAATGATAGCCAAACCAACGGCGGCTTCTGCGGCGGCTATGGTTATGGTAAATATAGTAAATATCTGACCGGTTAGTTCATTTGGGGTAACATATTTTGAGAAGGCAACTAAATTGATATTGACCGCATTTAACATTATCTCAATGCACAAAAGTATGCCAATGGCATTTCTACGAGTTAAAGCACCATACACTCCAATGGCAAAAAGTATAGCCGATAGAATAAGATAATGCGATAAAGTCATTGTCTTTTATCCTTCCTTTTTAAATTTATGATTTTAGATTGATGATTACTAACTTCAATCCTCATCATCAATTGTTAATTTGCTAATTCAGTAAGCTGTTTTATGTTAGTTTTTATTTTTTCATAAATCTCGCACAGTTTATTAGATATTTCAAAGAGTTTATTTATGCCATCTACAATATCTTTTTCTTCTTCGCTGTATTCATGGGTAAGGATATTTCTCAATTTTCTAAGTATAATCCATTCCTGTGCACTCTCAATTATCTTAAGTTTTTCTGCTCTGTTTAATACATCAATAAAAGGGCTGTCTTCTATATCTTCGCCAAGATTCACCAGTAAAATCTTTAATAATCTACCTGCGGTATCCTGAAGTTTGCCAAAGCGATATGACATCTGGTCTATATATGAGATTTCCTGCTCTGTAAGTTTCTCATATTTTTCTATACTTAAAGGGACTATCTGTTGAAGGACATCTATTCCCGAAATAAGTCTTTTCATATGAAGGTTACAGATAGATATGTAAAACTTCAAATTCTCCTGACTAAAATTATATTCTAACCCCTGTTGATTTTGCATATTTATAAATTGGTTCTTTTCGTGTTTCATTTCTTTTTTTAACCACCAAATCTATTTTTTGGTCTCCTAATGCGATTTCAAGGTTTGCAAGGAATCTTGCCTTTGCTTCAATAATCTCCGGTGCGATTGAGGTTTCAATATAGATATCAATATCTCCACCCCTTTTTGTATTGTCAATTCTGGAGCCAAAGATAGCTACCTCGCAATCCTTGCCAAAATATTCTATGGCAAGTTTCTTGATTAGTTTTAATATCTCTTCTTTAATTCGCAATTTCTATGACCTTTTTAACTCTATTGCACTTGAATAGAGCGCCCTCTGGTTCATCGTTCATCGTAGTTTATAGAGTTTCTAACTCATTAATTTGCTAATCTCTAATCCGCTAATTCTCTTCTTTTTTCGCAATCACAATTGCACCAATCAGACAGGCTAATAATACCAATGAGATTAACTCAAAAGGAAAAACATAGGTAGTTAAAAGCAAATTACCAATTTTAGCGGTAGTATTAACCACTTCTGAAGTGGGAGTAACATTCCAGGTTGTCTTCGTCAGCACCGTGATTAAAAGGAATAACAGAAGTCCGGCTAAAATAGCCGAAGTGCTCTTTTGTTCATTGGTTTGTTTTATACCTTTGTCTGAAATTCTATAAGTCAACATAATTAAGAATAGAAATAAGACAATAATTGCACCAACATAGATTAATACCTGCACCAGAGCAATAAATTCTGCCCATAGGGTAATGTATAATCCTGCCAGTGTCAATAGCAAAAGTGCTAAAGAAACGACACAATGCACCAGACTTCTCAGACTAACAACTAAAATAGCACTTATAACGGCAATTCCTGCCAGGATATAAAATGTTATCATACTACCAACGCCTTCCATTAAATTTCTCCTTTAACAATCGTAATTTTTAAGAAATTCATCCACCAGATAAATAGACAGTTCCTTTCGTGAAACCATTTTTTCTTTTAATCTATTATCTGTAGTCAGAATACAACTTTTTGTTGATATAGCAGCTTTAACTAAATACAAATCATCTTCTGGTGTTTCTTGTATTAGTTCTGAAGATAATGGAATTAAATTATTTTCTTCAAGTATCTCAAATTTTTTACTATTAGTCCGAAATTGATAAATAAAATTTTTTACCAAACTTCTAATTTCAGGTCTCCAATTACCTGATTCTTTTGCTATCCCCCATATTTTTTTCTCTAACTTTCCTCCCTTTATTATAACGAATTTATCGCATTTTTCAAAAACCTTCTGTAAAAATTCAAACACTATCTTTTGTTTTTCAGGTGTTGACTCTTTAGGTGATATAAAATGAATTATCCACTCATCAATAACGATATTCAATCTGTCTCTATGTTTCACCTATTTTACTCCTAAAATATCCTTAAGGTCTTCTAACTCTCCTTCCATAAAAGAAGTCAATCCACCTTCAATCTGGCCATTATCATTTATCCCTTGATATTCAAATTTACTTTCGCGGTTATCTTTCGTGCATAAATAGCAAGATAAATTATTCGGTTCAAGTTCTTTTTTAGCGACGGCGCTAAGTAGAGCTAACACAAAATGTTCACTATGAGTAGAGATAATAATTGTTTTCTTTAAGTCCTTAGTCATTCGGATTAAGGCATAAGCAAGATTCCTTAATGCCTTTGGATGTAAATGAATTTCTGGTTCTTCAATACATACCACCGCCGTATCTCTATAAAGACATTTTGCCAGTAAATAAACCACTTGATTGATGCCAAATCCATCGTTAACTAATTCTGTGGTTAATCCGGTTGTTTTATCAAGGGTATTAAGCCAGAAGAGATTAGTTCCTGGTGTCATTTTGACCCGCAAGTCCTTTTGAAGGATTTGTTCAAGATAATGACTGACTTCACCTTCCAGATACGGTTCATTGGCTAAAAGAGTGGCTACTTCATCTTCTGTAAATACTGGAGGAGCAAGTGAAACTATTCCATAATGTGGTTTTGAAAATCCTCGTTTTAGATGCACAAAATCAGTTTTCCTGATAATCTCTATATGAGCATTAAGTAGAGTAGCTAATTCCTGAGAAGAACAGGAGGTTATATGTTGTGTTGGTATACTTTTTACTTGAGCAAGAATTCCATTCCAGGTTATTGAGAATCCTTCTATATCTACCGTTTCTTGTTGATTTGTAGGATAAGGGAATGTTATTTCAAGGTCAAGTGTAATATTCCATGGTAAAATTATGAGTCCGAACCTTCCATTTTTTTTACTCAGGCTAATTCTATAAAAGACCTGTATTGAATTATATTCGCAATTAATTCCTAATTTAATTTGTTCCTCAACACTATGATTAAACACTATTTGTTCAAACCCACCAAAATTGCTAAATCCAAGATTAAAAAAGCTATCAGTAGTTTGATTAGGATTAAGAACAATATTTTTAAGAATTGCCAGGGAATGCATAATCGTCGATTTTCCAGAGCCATTTGGACCATAAAGTAGTGTTATCGGAGCAATTTGAATTATCTGTTTCTTAATAGACCTTAAATTTTCAATTTCAATATTTAACATTTTAAATACCTCGTGAACTAAATACCATCAGTAACCCCGTAATAATTATATTAATAAATCCCAGTGGAACTAAGAATTTCCAGCCAAAGGTCATTAATTGGTCGACGCGTAGTCTGGGATAAGTCCATCTAATCCACATCATTACAAAGACGATGGCATAGGTTTTAGCTAAAAACCAGATAATTGGTGGTAATGTAACCGGGATTTCTGGTATTGCTTGCCAACCACCCAAAAATAAACTTGTGCAAATTGCACAGACAACAAACATATTTGCGTATTCAGCTAAGAAAAACATAGCAAATTTTATACCGCCGTATTCGGTATGGAAACCGGCGACAAGTTCTGATTCTGCCTCCGGGATGTCAAATGGTGCTCGATTGCATTCAGCCGTAGCCGCAATTAAATAAAGTAAAAAGCCAAGTGGTTGATAGCAGATATACCAGATATTTCTCTGGGCATCAACTATATCGCCCATTTTTAAAGAACCAGCTATCATCACTATCCCTAAGAGAGATAACACAATTGCGACTTCGTAACTTACCACCTGAGCCGCACTTCGCATCCCACCAAGTAATGAATATTTATTGCCCGATGACCAACCAGCCATAATTATTCCAATACTTCCAATACTACTCACGGCTAAAAGATATAATAGCCCAAGATTCAAATCTCTAACGATAATTCCAGGTGACCAGGGAAGCACCACATAACACATTATCGCCGGGAAAAAGACGATTATCGGTGACAGGAAAAACATTGTTTTATCCGCCGCCTTTGGCATTAAGTTTTCTTTCAAAACAAGTTTAACGGCATCGGCGGCTGTTTGTAAAATGCCGTGAAATCCAACCCGCATTGGTCCCAGTCTATCCTGGATATGAGCGGCTATTTTGCGTTCAGCTAAAACTAACATCATCGTATTAACTGCCACAAATCCAGCAAGTATTCCTGCCACGATAACCATAATTCCCACAGTTAATACAATAAATGGGATATTATAATCCCAGCATAACTTTTGTAAGAAAATATAGATTCTATCAATTAATTCTTGTGTCTTAAATAATAACTCCATCTTATCTACCCCCGTTCATAACCGTTCTCCTGAAAATAGTTAATTAGAGATTAGAGAATTAGTGAATTAGAACCTGCACTCTTGCTAATCTCCAATCTCTAATCTCTATGCTCAATTTTCATCCCCTTTTGTGCCCACTCACGGTGGGCATGGCCGTTTCTTCTGTTAACAACATTTTTCTGCCTATCGTTTCACTAAACGACTTTGTTTTTTCTATAATCTCTATCAACTTGTGGCTATATTCAATAACAGCCTCAAATATTTCAGTAATATCATCTACCCTATATTCATGAGAGATTTCATTCCTTAAATCCCTTATCAATTTTAATTCTTCAGCAGAGGATATTTCCAGTTTTTCAAACAAATTTACTCTATCTATAAAAGTATTTGCTTCTTCTCTTAAAATAAGGATTATCCCCTTCATTATCTTTTGAGTGTAAATATCACTTGTTCTGGCAAATCTCGAAGTAAGGCTTTCAAATCTATCAAGCTCTTCCAGAGAGTAATCTGTCTTTATCCCAATTTTTTCACACTCCTGCAATGAATGTTGCAACATTTTAACTGCCATATCCAGCCTATTAAGGTCTTTTTTTAACTCTTCTCTGATTAATGCTTCGGTTCTCACAGCCTTATCCCTTCCTGCAAAACCAGTTCTTTAAACGCATCGTTCTCATTAAACATAGAAGATACTATGTCAATTTTTTGCTCGCCAAATTTCTCAAAATATCGCCATTTTATTTTGGCTTTTTCCTTCCATCTTATTTTCCTGTCAGATAGAATCATAATATCTATATCTCCACCCTTTTTTTTGTCATCTACCCGTGAACCAAAAAGATAAACTACTGCATCTGGAACAAGAAGCAAAATCTCCCTTTTAAGAAACTCTAGTTGTTCTGCTGAAATTCTCATTTTAATTTTCTCTGTCTATAGTTTATTTATACCTTGTCACCTCTGGTGGTTTATAGAGAAGCTCTTTTGTGTAAATCATTCCCGCTCGATTATAACACGCTAATTCATACTCACCAGTCATAGTCAAGGCATTTTTCGGACAGGCTTCGACACATAATCCACAAAACAGGCATCTGGCAATATTTATTTCAAAGGATATAACCTCTTTGTTATAATCTGTTCCCTCACCGGTAACAATTTTTATTGCCTGAGAAGGACACATCTGGGCACAAAGGCAACAGCCTACACATCGTTCCTCGCCTTTCTCATCTATAGTTAATCTTTCCAATCCACGGTATCTATCGGCTACAATCCAGCGTTGTCGTGGATATTGCAAGGTAACCGACTTAACAAATAAATGTCCAAAAGTGACGCATAATCCTTTTATAAGTTCTTTAATTGAGATAATTATATTCTGTCGCATCCTTTAATTTACCACCCTTATATTTAGTAATTGTAGAGTTCTGCAAAACTAAGAAACTGTAGTTTTTAAGCGGGTATTTAAAACCTCTATTTTTATCAATTTCCTCCAAAGAGCAAAATGCACAACTCGTTTATAGTTTATAGTGTATAGTGTATAGTTTATAGTCCTTCAACTATCAACTATCTACTATCAATTATCAACTATCTTTGCCAAAGTTCACTAAAATCATCTCTTTCC
This sequence comes from bacterium, assembly GCA_040757115.1. Classification (NCBI taxonomy): domain Bacteria; species bacterium. Next base: position 7,630 of record JBFLYA010000162.1, read on the forward strand.
TTTCAACGTTAACATTCTCGAAGTCCTTTTTGAAATTTGATTTGTAATTTTGCATTTTGATATTTATATTTGATATTTAATATTTAATATTTGATATTTATTTGTTGTCTCCCCCAAATCCTATTTTGCAGAACCATATTAGTAATTGCTTAAATGGTAACTAAATTAGCAATTACTAATTTTTATCCCTTTTGACTTTCAGCCAACACCCTGACAATGTCAGATATAGAAAGTAATCCTGCGGGAAACTTTTTTGTCTCCCCTTCCTTTCCATAGACACCTTTTACCTCTTCCTGGATGAGTAACCGATGTATTTTTTTCTGACGCATTATCTGACAGGCATTCTCCAGAGGTTCCTCTTTATCAATAGCAATTACCCCTTTTGTCATAATATCTTTAACTTTAACTTTAATTAAATCCTCACCAAATACCTTGACAACATCTGTTTCGGATAAAACGCCGATTAATCCTTCTTGAGAAGATGTAACCGCCAGTCCGCTGACCTTATTATCCGCCATTACTCTAACTGCTTGAGATACTGAGGCATTTTCCGGGATAATCAATACCCCTCTGACCATTACATCCTTTACCTTTATAGATTTTAAGTCTTTCATATCTACCTCCTATATTTAAAGTCCAAGTGCCTTTCACGAAATTCATAACTCCTTGATTAACAAGAAGTTACAAATACACTTTTTTCTTATTGCCCTCCTGTTGTATAACCCCTTGATTTTCATAGACTTACAAATCATAGTTTGCTCGTTTTT
>JBFLYA010000163.1 GCA_040757115.1 bacterium
ATATAATGAGAGAGCTTGTCGATATAGTAGGGATTGACAAATTTGTGCAAGGGATTGGAGAGGAGAAGGTAATTCGTAGCATTGGGGAAAAGAAGGTAATTCGTAGCATTGGGGAAAAAGAGGTAATCCGTACCATTGGCGAAGAGAATTTATTGAAAGATCTTATACATCTCCTTGGCAAAGAGAAGATAAAAAAGATGTTGAAGGAAAATTAAGAAAATTAGAGATTAGCAAATTAGGAGAAGATGAGAGGATAAGAAGTTAAGAGGATAAGAGATACAGATGGCGGATTGAAAAAATCGAAAATTAAACTGGTGTGTGGGTATCTATGTGTCTGGTAGTCTATGTAACGGAACTTCCCCTCTATTTAAAGGCAAAAATGTGGCTAAAAACTATTTTTCAGGAGGTAAAAAAAACGATGTCAGTGAAAAAAGTTTTTCCCAGCCCTTTTGAAATTGAAACACCAGAGGGTGCAAACGGATGGAAGGAAATGTATCCTTACTATCTCTTGTTTAGTGAAGAGCGTAAAGAACTTGAAGAAGAGAGATTTTGGTTTTGCGATACGATGCATTGGACAACCCCACTCTATCCCTTTGACATTTTTACCGCAGAAAGTGCTATATCTGCTCTGGGTCGTTATAACACCCGTGTTTGGCTTATCCCACCCGCACTGGGCATAGATATAAGGTTACTTAATGGCTTCATATATCTAAGTCCTTTAACGGTTGATGACCCCGAGGAGATAACAGAAAGGCTAAAGGATTTTAGTCAGCGGGCAGGGTTTTATTATCAAAATTGGGATAGCCTTTATGCTAAATGGAAGGAAAAGGTAACCAGAGAAATAGAAGGATTAAAATCAATCGCCATTCCTGATTTACCCGAAAAAGAAGACCTCCAGAAGATAACCGATGCGGTTGGCATTTCCACCGGATTTTCCCTTCTTTCTGCCTACAATCAACTCATAGAAAGTATGACTAAAATCTGGGAATACCACTTTGAGTTCTTAAATTTAGGGTATGCCGCTTTTCTTGATTTTTCTTGCTTTATGAAAGGTATTTTCCCTGATATTTCAGACCAGACGATTACTAAAATGGTGGCGGGTATAGATGTTATTTTATTTCGACCAGATAATGAATTGAGAAGATTATCTAAATTAGCAGTAGAACTCAATCTATCCGAGATATTTCTTGAAGGACAAATACCTGAGGCAATCATCGAAAGATTGCAAAGGACTGACTCAGGTAAACAATGGTTAAACAGTTTGGAAGAGATTAAAGACCCCTGGTTCTATTTCAACTCTGGCACAGGGTTCTATCATACACCCCGAAGTTGGATAGATGATTTATCTATTCCCTTTTCAGCCATTGCTGGATATATCAAAAAATTACAGGCTGGAGAAAATATAGAGAGGAAAACAGAAAAAATAGTAGAAGAAGGAGAGAAACTAAAAGAGGGGTATTTTTCGTTATTAAGAAGTGATGAGGATAAAAAGGTTTTCCTGGAAAAATTCTCTCTGGCTAAAACCGTATTTAGTTATGTTGAGGAGCATAATTTTTATGTTGAGCACTGGCACCATACTATCTTCTGGAATAAGATGCGTGAGGTAGGGAAGATTTTAGCAAAAAGTGGCTTCTTTGCGCAAGAAGAGGATATATTTTATTTAAACAGATATGAAATCTCACAAGCCCTCTATGACCTATATTCATCCTGGGGGATTGGTTCTCTTCCCAAGGGACCTCAATATTGGCCAAAAATAATCTTAAAGAGGAAAGAAATAATCAAGGCACTTGAGAAATGGCAGCCTGTTCCTGCCTTAGGACCACCACCGGAGAAGATTACTGAACCATTTACCATTATGCTCTGGGGAATTGTTTCAGAAAAGATAGACGCCTGGCTTGAGGCTATGAGTGGGGAGCAAAAAGAGGGAGCATTGCTGAGAGGGCACCCTGCTTCACCGGGGGTAGTTGAAGGAATTGCCAGAATAGTGCTTTCAACCGATGACCTGCCTGATGTTCAGGAAGACGAGATAATGGTCTGCCCAATTACTACACCATCCTGGACGCCTGTGTTTGCCAGGATAAAAGGTGTAGTGGCTAATGTTGGTGGGATGATGAGCCATGCCGCCATTGTCTGCAGGGAATACGGCTTGCCTGCGGTGGTAGGCACAGGCTTTGGAACTCGATTGATTAAAACAGGCCAATATTTAAGAGTTGATGGAACTAAAGGGATAGTGGAGATTGTAAAATAAAGAAATACATAACCACAAATTTGTGGTTGATATATTTTATTTGCTTTAATTCTGCATTATTTGCTAAAACAGTTAAGAGAAAAACTACCAGATTTTAAAAGGAGGGAAAAACTATGCCAGTAATTGCTGTTCCCAGAGTTTTGAGGGAAAAATTAGGGGAAGATGGGGTGGATTCCTTAGTTGAACTCTTCAACAAATCAGAAGAAAGAATAAAGGAAGATGTTATTACCCTATCAGCAGAGAAATTCGCAAGAAGGCTTTCTGAGGAAATCAGTGGAGTAAGGTCAGATATTGCAATCATGGAAGGGAAACTTGAGGCAAGAATTTCTGGAGTAAGGGCTGAAATGAAAGAGGAAGTTACCTCTCTTAGGGCTGAAATGAAAGAGGAAGTTACCTCTCTTAGGGCTGAAATGAAAGAGGAAACTTCAAAAATCAGAGTTGAAATGGCACAGTTCAAATCAGAAATTATCAAATGGATGTTTCTATTCTGGATAGGGCAGATTGCTTGTATGGCTGGAATTGTGAAGTGGTTGAGGTAAAGATAAGAGACAAAAATTTCAGGAAAGAACTCTATGTACATTAAATGGGATAACGAAATGGTTACATCTGAGGAGGTGGGCAATAAAGCCGCTAATTTATTTGAATTGAAAAGGATAAGTATATCTGTCCCACTGGGTTTTGTGGTTACCAAAAAGGCATTTGTGGACTTTGTGGCTACACATCAGCTCTATGACTTAGGGCAAAATATTGGTAATCTTTTGGTAGGACTTGAGATGCCAGATAAAATGGCTAATGAAATAAGCCATGCCTGCCAACTCCTTTCATCAAGGGTTAAAAAAGAAAGCCGGTTTGCGGTCAGGTCTTCCTCAAGTAGGGAGGATTTACCACATACAAGCTTTGCCGGAATGTATGAGACATTCCTTAATGTAAAAGAGACAGATGTTTTAAAAAGCATTAAGGGATGCTGGCAGAGCACCTTTAATCCCCATTTGTTAAGCTATTTACAGGTATTGGGAAAAGGATACCAGGATATACAGGAGATAGCCATGGGGGTAATTGTTCAGGAGATGATAAACTCAACATTTGCGGGCGTTCTGATGACCATAGACCCAATCAGCGGCGACCCCTCGAAGATGGTTATTGAATATGCAAAGGAAGATTCTGTTACATCAGGCGAGGGAACACCAAATCGTCTGATGATTGACAAAATTACCAACCAGATAGATAAAATAAATGGAGAGATTTTAGAAGAAAGATATAGATATCAACTTGCTAATCTGGCTAAAAGGATAGAGCAACACTTTGGCTCTTATCAGGATATAGAATGGGCAATTGATAAGGAAAATGGAGAGCTCATCATCTTACAGGCAAGACCAGAAAGTGTATGGAATAGAAGAAATTAGTGCCTTGTCACTACTCAATTACTGGGTAGAGTTTCATAAGCGTTCAGCATTTAGCCATCTTTTAGCTAAAAAAAGCGTAACCGTTCAGGGTGTAATGAAGGAAAAATGGAAAAACTGGGGAAAAAAGATATTTTCCTCTCTGTTCCTCTGCGTCTCTGCGGTAAATTACCACCTGAACGGTTACAAAAAAGCGAACTGATTAGGAGTGAAACATTATGAATGAAATTTTTGATGTTATCTTGGAAAGGGCAAAAAAATATTGTCGGGATGAGTTTGATGTAATTCATCTCGAAAAAGCCTTAGAGATGACAAAAAGGTTAATGGCTATAGAAGGCGGCGATGAAAGGATTATCATCCCGGCAATTCTTCTTCACGATACAGGCTGGAGTACCTTTTCCTTTGAGGAAGAAGGGATGATTAGATTGCCTCCCTCCCTTTCAGAAAATTTGAATGGAAGAGGAATTGCCTTTTCAAATGCCATCTTACTCCATAAGCATGAGATAGAAAGTAGCCTTATCGCTCAAAATATCCTTTCAGAACTTAAATTTCCAACAGACGAAAAGGAAAAGATTGTTGAGATTATCACCGGACATGATAGTAGAAAACAACCAATCTCAAAAGAGGACGAGGTGGTTAAAGATGGAGACAGACTCTCAAGATACACACCAGAATTGTTTTCTGCTCTATGCCAGAAATTTAATCTTGGTGAAGAGGAATTTTTTAAATACCTTAATTTTAATATAGAAAAATGGTTTTACTCTGATACAGCCAAAACAATAGCCAGGAAATATCTATTAAGAAAAAGGCTAAAGATTTCTGAGGCTGAGTGGCTAACTGGGATAATGGGTAGATTTTTTAATCTTTTCCTTAGATTAGAAGGTGAAGCTATTAAAATAACCAAAAAACATGGGGAAAAGATAATGATAAGCCTTACCAGAGAAATAGTCTATAATCTCAAAAAAGCAATAGAAATCTATCTTTCATCTCTGCCTTCTGCAACCCTTAAAGGGCTTCAGGAAGATAAAAGGTTTTGTTCCCTTGTTTCTCAAAAGATAGGGGAATTTGGCTACATTGGCATTATAGATAGAGAGAGTGGCAGGATTATCTTTCATCCTGATAAAGGGTTGATTAACTTACCCAGAAAAGAACTTAAAGAGAAAAAGAGACCTGCTCAATATCTCTATGGTTTTTGGAATGTCTATAACCGGGCTTTAAATGGTGAAGAATTCTACGCGCCATATCAGGGGCTAAATGACAAAGGAGAAATTGTAGATAAAATTTGGTATGTTGTCCCCATGGATAGCGGGGAATTAAAATGGGCTATAGTTGGAGCGGCTGTTTATGATGATTTTCATAAGCCAATAGACCTTTTAAGTCAAGATATTATTTACTCCCTTGGTGAGGTTTCCAATCAACTCTATTCCTTACTCAATCTGGTTGATGAACAGAACAAGAAATTAGAAAGACTTAATGAAGGGCTTAAACAAGAAATAATTGAACGGCAGCAGGCGGAGGAAAAACTCATTGCCGCAGAGAAATTAGCCGCAGCAAGCCAGATTGCGGCTGAGTCTGCCCATGAGATAAAAAATCCTTTAACGGTGATTAAGGGTGGAGTCTATTACCTGTCTCAGATTCTAGCCAAAGACGAAATTATCAAAAAAACACTTGGCCAGATTGATAAAGCTGTAGATAGGGCAACATCTTACATAAACAGCCTTCTATCCTTCTCAAGACCACCTATACTTAAGGTTAGCTCTGTAGATATAAATAATCTACTCCAGGAGACATTAAAAGACTTAGAGAATGAGATGAAGGCAGAGGTGAAAATAAAAGAGAATTTAACTAAATCTCTCCCTCCCCTAAAAGCTGACCCAGAACAACTAAAAGCAGTTTTCTTTAATCTCATCAAGAATGCCATTGAATCTATGGGAGAAAGAGAAGAAAAAAGATTGGAGATTAACACTCAGGAGGTTACCCATAAAGAAGGTAGGTTTGTCTTGATAAGGATTAAAGATAATGGTGTGGGTATTCGTAGCAAAGAGGTAGAAAAGATATTTAACCCCTTTTATACCACTAAGGGAAAAGGCACAGGTTTGGGTTTGGCTATCTGCCAGCGCATCATCGAAGCACATCAGGGAAAGATTGGAGTAGAAAGTAAAGAAGGAAAAGGAGCAACATTTACGATTAAATTGCCCCAAAAAACGGATATGTCCACGACGGAGAGTGGAGACAAACAGGGATGAAAATAAATTATTTTGTCAGAGAGCTCAGAAAAGTCAGAGTTTTTCAGGAGTAAGCCAATGGCTAAAATTTTAATTGTTGATGATGAACCAGATTTAGCAGATGTGTTGAAACACATCCTTAAGATTAAATGTTATGAAGTAAAGCCTGTTCTGGATGGTTATCAGGCTATTGAAGAGGTAAAAAAGACCCATTATGACCTTATCCTGATGGATATCAGGTTACCTGGTTTAAATGGGGTGGAGACATTTCTTCAAATTAAAGAGATTGATAAAAACACAACGGTAATTATGATGACGGGTTTTGCAGTAGAGGATTTAATAGAGACCGCTTTGGAAAGAGGGGCTTATGCCTGCCTTCATAAACCATTTGACTTAGACAAGGTCATAACCTTGATTGCCAAAGCCATCAGTGAGAATCGCCCAACTATTTTAATTGTCGATGATGATGAAGGGATAAGAAAGAATTTATGTCGTATTCTTGAAGAAAAGGGGTATCGGATTTATTTGGCTAAAGATGGGCAAGAAGCTTTACTAATGCTTAAAACGGGATTATATCACTGTATTATCCTTGATCTCAAACTTCCGAAAGTAGATGGGATTGTTGTTTTGAAAGAGGCTAAACAAGTAAATCCTAATGTGGTAGTCATTGTCATTACAGGCTATGATTTGCCAGATTTACTTAACGAAGCCAGGCATTTATCCGCTTATGCCTGTCTGAAAAAGCCAATTGATATGACTGAATTATTGAGGTTGCTGAAAGAGACGATAAAATGAGAAGCGGTTATGTCCAGGGAAGTGGAGCTGGAGTTTCGTGAATTTTCTATGATTCCTTTCTCCTTTAATCTTTGCGTTCTTTGCGGTTGATTTCTTTACGTTCTTTGCGGTTAAAAAAAGATAAACCACAAAGGGCACAAAGTAGTAACGCAAAGGACACAAAGGGAAGAAAATAGGTGAAGCATTTTTTATCAACTCAACTTCAAAGGATAAGTTGCAAAAAAAAATCATCAGGCTTTTGAGCCTAATTTTGCCATCTTTGAGCAAAATAAACAGATTGATAAGGTTCAGATAGCCTCAATGGCTCCTTAAATTAACGAAACTCCAGACAAAAATACTTGACATATTATCAGGTATAATGTATAATATATATCCTGTATGTAGAATATCTAATTAAATGGTATGATGGATAACCTGTAAGGAGGATATAGGGTGTATAAAAGTGAGATATACTTACAAGATGAACAACACGAAATATTAAGGGATATTGCCTATATTTTGACTAAACATACCAAAAAGCGGGTTAGTTTATCCGAACTTGTCCGAAAGGCAGTCAATCTCTGGATAGAAAAAGAAGGGATGGAAATTCTTAAAAATAATACTTGTGTTGGGAAATATATCGCTACGGATGAACACAAATAGTTCGTGAATCCAGACAATTTGATTCTGGTAACTGGTGGTTAAATACCGTTTGGTTGAATTCACGGCGAAGTCATTTAACCAATTATCCGTTTGTCTATGATTTGTTCTTTGATAAATTAATTAAACTTTTTGCCCTAAAATGCCGATAAATGTAAATGGAGGCAAAAAATATTATGTTTGACCAATCTACCCATATGCAAACAGTGAAAATATTAGAGAACTCACTGGATACTGCGACCTTACGGCAAAAGGTGATTGCGGATAATATTGCTAATGTTAATACGCCAGGTTTTAAGAAAAGTTATGTAAGTTTTGAAGATGAGCTTGCCCTGGCATTGCAGAAAAAGGAAACATCAAATTTTAAAGCAAGGACGACTGACCCTAAACATATTCAATTTTATAAACCACCAAAACATCCAACTGCAGTTCGACCACGAATGTTTGTGGAAGATGATACTACTTTTCGTAATGACCTGAATAATGTTGATATAAATGCTGAAATGGCTAATTTAGCAAAAAATTCTATTATGTATGAGGCAGTAGTTAATAGAATAAGTGGTATGTTTCAGATGCTTGATATGGTAATAAGAGGAGGCACAAGATAGTATCATGATGAATCTTTTTCAAACAATTAATACATCTGGCTCAGGACTTACCGCAGAACAATTACGAATGGATGTAATTGCTAATAATATTGCGAATGTGAATACAACTCGAACTCCACAAGGAGGCCCTTATCGTCGACAAAGAGTACTATTTACTCCTCGTGAACCGCAGGTATTTTTTAATATACCATTTGTTAAATCACAGGTTATCTACAATGGTAAAGGGGTGCGTGTCGTAGGTATTGAAGAAGACCCTTCTCCATTTAAAATAGAATATCGACCTGAACATCCAGATGCAGATAAAGATGGTTATGTTCGGTTGCCAAATGTAAATGTAGTTTTGGAGATGACGGATATGATTACCGCGACCAGGGCTTATGAGGCAAATGTAGCCGCAATGCGGTCTGCAAAAGAAATGATGATTAGGGCACTGGATATTAGTAGATAAAAC
>JBFLYA010000164.1 GCA_040757115.1 bacterium
TATCAAAATGCAAAATTACAAATCAAATTTCAAAGAGGAAGTAGCAGGGTTTCTCAAAGAGTTGGAGGAATTTGGTAATATCTTTGCTTCAAGTATTTTAACGCTGAAAGGAAAGAGATAATTTTACATTTTGATATGTAATTTTTATATTTGCTTTTTGCATTTTGCTCTTTGGAGGAAATCCCTTTTGGACACCAAATCTGCATAGATTTCACGATTAGAGTTATTTTCAGACACCACCGATTTTCTGACCTCTATCCTCTAACTGCGGTAAAGTGATAAAAATGGATATATTCAAATTAGCTGATTTAGTCAGAACTCAAGAAACTGTTCAAAAAGAACCTGATACCTTTAAACGAAAACCTGCTCCTGAAATATCTTTTGAAGAGGCAATTAAACATCCAAAAGAATTTGCTCCGACAAAAGGTCAGGAAACGGTTATCTCTAAAGGTGAGGATAAACTTACTTTATCTGCAGAAGGTAAAACTGCCTACGAAATAACTAAACTTATCCTTGCTGTATTAAAAACTGAAGATATAAGAGAAGATAAGGTTATGATGGCAAAGGAATTATTAAATACAGGTCGCCTTTTAACCCGCCAGGGTATATTGGAAATAACTGCCAGGAAGTTAATTAAAGGCATAGGAATCTGAAATCTGACACTAATCTTTCTTTGTCATTATTTAATTAGTAACTATATGCCTTTCTAAAAAACTCCTTATTTTTTCGTAACTATTCAGCCAGTGATTGACACGGATTAACACAGATTGACACGGATAAATAGCAAAGGGCAGAAGGCAGAGGGCAGAAGGCAGAGGGCAGAGGAGACAGAAGACAGAGGTCAGAGGCGGATTATCCCCCGCTGGCGGGGGTTAGGGGGTAGAAATTTCCTCCACTGACACAGATGAAATCAGGCTCGGGGCACCCATGCAGAGCATGGGTCGTGCGCCTACCAGCCTTCCCGAGTCCCGAACCCCGAGTCCCGAGTCCCGATTTTCAGAAGAACCCTTCAGCCTAATTACGGACACGGAAAACGGACATGGATTATGAATTTTCAGTGTTTCATCCGTGTCCATCAGTGGCTGAATAGTTACAAAAATCCTTGACTTCTATATGGTAGTCTAACCCATTATCCCCTAATCCATAAATTTCTGCTAATTAAGATAATCCCGGCTAAAATGGCTAAAAAGGTCAAATGCTCACTATTGCCTTTTACCTGTTCAAAACTCCATTTTTTTATCGCTTTGCCTTCTGGACGGTATGGAGTTAATTTGGGGATAAGATTGGGGACCTGTTTTGCGTAGGCAATGTATTCTTCCCCGAATATCTTTTCTAATCGAGAACCTTCTTTTTCTAGTTTATAAGGAAGATACTGAAAGAAAAAAACGGTTAATCCAAAGGCAAGGATGTAGAAATTATAAGCACACAGGCACATACCAATTATCACCAGGAGTGTGCCTATGTAAAGTGGATTTTTGACATAGGCGTAAGGTCCGGTGATGGTCAAGGATTTATCCTTTTTCAGGTGACCGGCTGCCCAAAACCGAATTGTCTCTCCCACTGAAACTATCACTACGCCAATTAAAAAAGGCACAGGTCGTGCTTCAGAAAAGATAATTAAAAGAAGAGCAATGATACAAGAAAATATTTGTTTGATAGTTATATTTTTTAGTGAAACCATATCTTTTAGAATTAAGTATACTATAAGATTCTAAAGTTAGTCAACAAAATTTCGACCTGTGCAGTTAGCAATAATCTGACAACTAACTTTTGCACGAAAATATCTATCACTTTCTCAATAAACATATCGCTCCTACGGAGCTAATTTGATGTTGAGACGATAAATCTATAAACATTTCGCCCTTACAGGGCTGAATATATTTTTAAACTCCGTTAGGAGTGATATATTTGTAGACTATGATAATCCTTAAAGAATTCAGCTCCGTAGGAGCGAAATGTTTAACTTAATTTAACTGACCAATTACACACCTGCGGAGTTTATCCTATAGAGGAGAATGCGAATTTCCAAAATTATCTTTATAGAATTGGTCAACCCGGCTAATATTCTCCACTTGTTTTTCTTCTCCTAACAATGCCTGTAAGAACTCCGGGAACTTTACTGTTTTCCCATTATCTACTTTAAAACAAACTAATAACTCATTTGGTTCATTTGCAGTGATTTGGTCGATAAACTGGCGGATATTTAGCTCTTTGCCTTCTCTAAAACTTAAGATTTCCTCTTTTGCCAGAAATTCTTCAATCTTTGATTTTGAGATACATTCTTTTAGTTGTATTTTGTAGACTAATCGATTGATAAGAGAAGTTAAAGATTGACAATTAGTTGCGACAAAACCTGCTTGCAGGATTTTTATTCCTTCGGGTAAAGTTTGATTGAGTTGCAGGATTAATTCATCCAACTTTATCGGTCGATATAAATCTAAATCCGCATACTCTGCCTGACTACTTATTCCTACGGCTAATGCGTGTGAAAGGGAAAGTTTTGGATGAGGATTATAGCCCTGAGTCATCGCCACAGGAATATTTGCCCTTCGCATCGCCCGCATTAAAACCCGCATCAGGTCTAAATGGGAGATATATTGCACATCCCCTTTTTTGGTGAACTTAATCCTTACCCTTAGTTTGGTAACTGGTAATTGGTAATTGGTAATTGGTAACTGGTGATTGGTAACTGGTGATTGGTAATTGGTGATTGGCAACTGGTATTTTGGCTCTGTGCTCTGATAAGTGCATTCTTTTTCCAGACCACATTGATTGCATTTTTGAGTTTCTCTACAATCTGGAGTTTCCTCTCCTTTAATTGCCTTTTGGTATTCTTGCCAGAGAAAATCTTTAGTTACGCCTGCATCAATATGGTTCCAGGGTAGAATGTCATTAAAATCCATTGGTCTATTCGCATAAAACATCGGGTTGATATTCATCGTTTCAAATGCCTTCTGCCATTTGTCAAAGTCAAAATACTCGTTCCAGCCATCAAATTTACACCCTGATTCATAAGCCTTTAATAACACCGCTCCTAATCTGCGGTCGCCTTTTGAGAAGACTGCCTCTAAAAAACTTAAATTTGTATCATGCCAGCTAATTTCTATTTTTTCCCCTGGCAATTTATCAAGGAGATAATGTTGTCTGGCGATTAATTCCTCTTTGGGCAATTGTCCACACCATTGAAATGGTGTATGCGGTTTTGGGACATAAGAAGATAGGCTTATCTTTAGATTATGTCTGCCTTTACAAATCTTATTTATTTTATAAATAATATCAATAATTCCATCTAAATCCTCATAATTTTCGAGTGGCAAACCAATTATGAAATAGAGTTTCACCCCGCGCCAACCTGCTTGAAATATAGACTGAATGGCATTAGTTAGTTCTTCAAGCATCACTTTTTTATTAATTACCTTTTGCATCTTTGAAGTGCCTACCTCCGGGACAAGCGTCAGACCCGTAGGTTTGATTTTAGACAGGATAGATGAAATTTCCGTGATAGGTGGTTTTACCCGTAAAGAAGGTAAGGATAAACTTACACTATTGCCAAATTGTGTATGGAGACAATTGACTAAATTTAAAATATAAGAATACTGCGAGGTGCTCAAAGAGCCCAATGATAATTCTTCATAGCCGGTGTTAGAGATAAGTTCAGTAGCCTGATTCAAGAGGCAAGATACCGACCTTTCCCGAAGTGGACGATAGACCATTCCAGCATGACAAAATCGACAGCCTTGCGTGCAACCTCGTTGAATCTCTAATGATGCCCGGTCATGAACAATATTCATAAAGGGAATGATTTGTTTAATTGGGAATTTTGCATTATCAAGGTTTTTAATAATACGCTTTTTGATTTTTTCAGGGACATCGGCTATTTTTGGACTAAATTTTTTAATCCGTCTATCTCTATCATAATCTACCTGATAAAAAGAAGGGACATACACGCCTTCTATTTTACTTAAAGCGAGTAAAAGGGCTGATTTTGATTTATGCCGATTTTGTTTATAAACCTCGATTAATTCAAGGATAATTTCTTCTCCATCACCAATGCAGAATAAATCAATAAAATCAGCTAACGGTTCCGGGTTAAAAGTTAGAGGACCACCCGCAATAACTAATGGAAATTGTTTATTGCGGGAAGAAGCAAGAAGAGGGATTTGGGCTAAATCAAGCATATTCAGGATATTCGTATAGGTCAATTCATATTGTAGGCTAAATCCCAGAATATCAAAATCTTTAATGGGTAGTCGTGATTCAAGGCTAAAAAGCAGGATAGCGTTTTTCCGCATTACTTCCTGTGCATCAAACCACGGGGTATAGACCCGTTCTGCGGATACATCCTCCACATCATTAAGTATCTGATAAAGAATCTTCAGACCCAGATGAGACATCCCGATTTCATAAACATCCGGAAAGGCTAAGGCTACTTTTACCGACACCTTTGCCCAATCCTTATGAATGCTATTAACTTCATTTCCTAAGTATCGCGTCGGTTTGGATACTTGGGTTAGTAAAGGGGTTATATCAATTTTATTCATAATTAATTAGATGGTTACCAATCACCATTACTTAAACATCTCTATAAATTTTCCAAAGAATTTATGTTTATGTTCGTGTTCGCGTTTTTGGAGTTCTTCTAATTCACCTTTATCAAACCACAGCCCTTCGCATTTATCACATTTATCCAGCACAATTCCTTCTATATTAATGTGGTGCAATTCATGTCCACATTTTGGACAGTGCATAAAATGGAGTTCTTTTTGCTTTTCCTCTTCCGCTATCCTTTTCTTTTCTTTTGCCGTCTCGATTAAATCCTCTTCATGTTGTTTAAACCATTTATCTTCTTGTTCATGTTTTTCGACTTCTGATGACATAGTTTTTTCACCTCCTTTTTTTCCTGCTGTTGATGAATTTCCAGGATTGCTTCCATTTCTTTTATTATTGGTTCATCCTTTGGGCGTCTTATTGCCTTCTTGGACTTAATTAATCCCTCGACGGTTAAAACAGAACAGGGCATTCCATAGATTTCTATAATCTCAGAATATTGGACTACATCTTCATAATTGCCAATTCCTTGCACCTCTCCTAATATATCAATATCTCCAATATCGGTTGAAAAGGTAAAATTCAATCCTATGTGGAGTGTTTTCACATCAAAGATAAAAGGTAAATCTTTTGGGGCTCCTCTTAAATACGGATGGAATGGAGCAAGTGCTTTTATGATATTTTCTAAATTCTCTTTGTCTCTGGCATAACAAATATCAATATCATAAGTTGGATATGCAGAACCCTGTACCACCGCGGCGCGTCCCCCAATTAGAACAAAATGGACATTTTGATTTTTTAGCGTTGTTAATATTCTTTTAAAATTTAGCATGTTTTTTTTCACCGGCTTTCCTTAATTCTGCTATTTCTTTCAAGAAGTTGTCATGTCTTTTCATTCTTTGCGTTGGCGTCAGTGCCAGGGTGGAATACAGCAAAGTAACATCAAGCCCATAATCTATTGCTTCCTGTATTGCGTTTTTAGTTTTATATTCACCATTTGCTTCTTTTATTTTATTCATCTTCCAAACCCTTTATTTTAAACAATACATAGCCTGTAATGATTAATATCACTCCAGATACCGCTACCGGGAGGAGCACTGGTCCAATCCATGGCCAGGGAATAAGAAAATAGCAATCTTGAGTCAATAAAGAAGGTGGCCAGCCAAGCAAAATATACAAAGAAATATAATAAACTATATCCCAGATAGCAAATGTCCAGAGGAAGATACAGAATGACTCTAATTTTCTTTTACCAACTAAGAAAGATAAGGATAAGAGGATAATAATTGTTGCCACCTCGCGAGTCTGCTCAATAAATAACAGGTTATAGTCACGCATTGTTGTAGCTATCGTTACCTCGGCCCATTTTTCTTGTGGCATAGTTTTTAATATATTCCGAATATAAGCAACAACTATCCCTTCAAGATGACCGAAGGCAATACCAAATAAGGTTAATAAACCCATTTTAGAAAGGAATTTTTTCATCACCTGTTTCCTCTGTAAGAATATATCATATCTCTTAAAAAATTTCAACTATAATTATGCACCTCAGGGAAAAAAATATATTGACAGAGTCCTGATTATATGTTATATATTAACAATATGAAGGTATTTTTGATTAATCCACCTGCCGCTAATGGAGTAAAGGTTGTTCGTGAAGGGCGATGTATGCAACGACAGGGTGCCTGGACTTCTACCTGGTCACCAATTACCTTAGCCATCTGTGCCAGTGTTTTAGAAAAGGAAAATATTCAGGTTAGACTTATTGATTGTATTATTAAAAATATCGATTCCAATTCCTTAAAGACCCAAATTGCTGATTTTAAACCTGACCTCATCATCTTAAATACCTCTACCCCATCAATCAAAAGTGATTTAGAGGTAGCTAAATTGGCTAAAACGGTAGTTCCATCGGTAAAAATAGCCGCTTTAGGAATTCATGTGAGTATTCTTCCAGAGGAATGTCTGATGCGTTTTTCAGACCTTGATTATTGTATTCGTCGGGAGCCAGAATTTATCGTTAGAGATTTAAGTTTAGCCTTACGCGATTCAAGAGAAATAAAAGATATTCTGGGGCTTTCTTATCGGTTAAATGGTAAAATTATTCATACCCCGGATAGGGAATTTATTTCAAATTTAGACGAATTGCCTTTTCCTGCCTGGCATTTGATAGACCCACAGGATTATCGTATGCCATTTAAAGATGAGCCTTTTCTACTTGTGGCTACCTCACGGGGTTGTCCTTACAAATGCACCTTTTGTGCCGACAAGGCATTTTATGGGACTAAATTAAGGCTAAAATCACCTCAAAGAATAGTGGATGAATTAGAATGGGTAAAACAAAGATTTGGCGTAGGAGAATTTCTATTCTGGAGCGAGTCATTTACCATTAATAATAAATTTGTGATGGAGGTATGTGAAGAAATCATTTCCAGGGGATTAAAGGTTTCCTGGGTATGCAATAGTCGGGTAGATAATGTGAATTTAACCTTACTTCGGGAGATTAAAGAGGCAGGATGCTGGATGATTGGCTATGGGGTTGAGTCGGGAAATCAACAGGTTCTGGATAGTGTGAAAAAAGGCACGACATTGGAGCAAACAAAACAGGCTGTGCAATGGGCAAAAGAAGCTGGACTTGAGGTTACAGGGCATTGCATTCTCGGATTACCAGGCGAAACCGAACAAACGATTAACCAAACAATAAACTGGACGATTGACTTAGACCTTGACTTTGCCCAATATTATTGTGCCGTTCCTTTCCCTGGCTCGGAGTTATATTCACAGGCACTTGAACAAAAGTGGAGTAATACCACCGACTGGACTAAATTTGAGCAAAATTTCTCCGTATTAGACCTACCAACTATAACTGCAGATAAAATTATGGAATTTCGCAAACAGGCTTTTAAAAAGTTTTATCTTCGAGGAAAATTAATTTTAAAAACACTTCATAGAATTAAATCTTTTAATCAACTCCGTGCCTTTATTAGGATGATTAGAGATTTCTTGACCTGGATATGAGAGAGCGAATTAAGAGATTAAGCAAATTGAGTGAATGGAGAGATTGAGAGAAGGCTAATCCACTAATTAACTAATTCGCTTAATTAACTCAATTCACTAATTTGCTATTTTCTTATTGACATAGAGACAATATCTTTGACTAAATGGATATTTTTATTTCAAAATACTAAATTTTTTCTTGACAAATTTTAAATAATATGATATAATTTAAAATAGTGAAAATTATGTATGAAAATAGAATAGAAAAATCTGATATTTTAAAAAAAGAAATAGATTCCTGTCGTCCGATAAAAGGCTCTTTATTAAAACAGATAAGGGAATATTATAGGATAGGTCTTACCTACTCAAGCAATGCTATTGAAGGGAACTCGCTTACTGAAACTGAAACAAAGATAGTCTTAGAAGATGGGATAACTATTGGTGGAAAACCCTTAAGAGACCACTATGAAGCAGTAGGACATAGTCAAGCTTATGATTTACTTCTTAAATTATCAAAAGAAAGAAAAATAACCGAAGAAAATGTTTTAGATTTGCATCGTCTGTTTTTTTATCACATAGATAGAAAGAATGCTGGGCGATATAGAAAAACAAGGGTTATTATTACAGGCTCAAGGTATATTCCTCCTTCGCCTGAAAAGATTTCAGAACTAATGAAAAAATTTATTGAGGAACTCCCGAGTATAAAGAAAGCCAATCACCCCATAGAATATTCTGCTTTATTACACAAGGAATTTGTAGGAATACATCCATTTATTGATGGAAATGGAAGGATAGCCAG
>JBFLYA010000165.1 GCA_040757115.1 bacterium
AAGGGGTGAAAATCAAAAAAAAGCAAGAAATTGACGTTTGCAACTCTTTTGAAATCAAGGAGTTAGATGGCAGGAGGGCAATAAGAAAAAGAGTGCATCTGTAACTACAAGCAAATCAACATGTTGTGAATTTCGTGAAAGGCACAATTACCAAACAAAAGGAGGTATTAAAAAATGGCAAAGCAGAAATTTGAGCGGACAAAACCACATATTAATGTGGGAACAATTGGTCATATTGACCATGGAAAAACAACCTTAACTTCGGTTATCACGAAGGTTTTATCAATGGCAGGACAGGCAGAATTCAAGGCGTTTGGTGATATTGATAACGCACCAGAAGAAAGGGAGCGTGGGATAACCATTGCCATAGCCCATGTTGAGTATCAGACACAAAACAGACATTATGCCCACATAGATTGTCCTGGGCATGCGGATTACATCAAAAATATGATTACCGGTGCCGCCCAGATGGATGGGGCAATATTGGTTGTTTCAGCGGCAGATGGTCCTATGCCTCAAACACGAGAACATATTTTATTAGCCCGTCAGGTGGGTGTGCCGTATATCGTTGTATTTTTAAACAAAGTAGATATGGTTGATGACCCGGAATTATTGGATTTAGTTGAGTTAGAGGTGCGGGAATTATTGTCTGAATATAATTTTCCGGGCGATGAGATACCTGTGGTTCGAGGTTCAGCATTAAAGGCAACAGAATGTGGGTGTGGGAAGAAAGAATGTCCTCACTGTGGGGCAATACATAATTTGATGGAGGCGATAGATACATATATACCCCTTCCGAAGCGAGAGAAGGATAAGCCATTTTTATTGGCAGTGGAGGATGTATTTTCGATTACTGGACGAGGGACAGTGGCAACAGGTAGAGCAGAACGAGGGGTGATAAAGACAGGGGATGCAGTAGAAATAGTAGGGATAAGACCGACGCAGACATCAGTTGTTACAGGGGTTGAGATGTTCAGGAAGACATTAGACCAGGGAGAGGCAGGAGATAATATTGGATTATTATTACGAGGGATAGATAAAGAGAAGATAGAGCGAGGGCAGGTAATTGCGGCACCAGAGACGATAACACCACATACGAAATTCAAGGCAGAGGTATATGTATTGAAAAAGGAAGAGGGTGGTAGACATACACCATTTTTTAAAGGGTATCGACCTCAATTTTATTTTCGGACGACAGATGTGACAGGGGCAATAGAATTGCCAGAAGGGATAGAGATGGTAATGCCAGGAGACAATGTGAATATGACGGTTGAATTAATCACACCGATTGCGATGGAGAAAGAGGTTCGATTTGCCATTCGAGAAGGTGGACATACCGTAGGAGCAGGTGTAGTAACTGAGGTGATTGCATAGAAAACCAAAGAGCATAGACCAAAGGGCAGAAAGCAGAAGACAGAAGTCAGGAGACAGAAAAAATGAACCGCACAGACGCAGAGATATAGAGGAAAAGATAAAATAATAATCATACAGAGGCGCAAAAACACAAAGTTAGTGGGAGTTACCTCTGCGGTGAAAAAAGGATAGCAGATAAAAATGCAATTAGAAAAAGAAAATCGAAAAATTATAGCACAAAAAATATTTGATCTGGGCAACTTTGCCATAGCGGCATTAATATTTGGACTCCTGATTTCTAAACAAACTATTAGTCTATGGTTTGTGTGTCTTGGAGTAATATTATATCTTTCCTGTCTGGCTATTGGAATTATGCTTTTAAAAAGGAAGTAAAACTATGGAAAATATAGGCATAATTATACTGGGTTTAATCATAATTTTATGGGCAGTATTTGGGCCGGTAATTTTACATGATTGGCGAGATGAAAAAAAACAAAAAATGTATAAAATCAGAGAACATTGATGAATAAAGAGGTATTAAATTTATGATAAGGTATCTTGAGGCAATAGATAGATTACCCATTGAAATCAAACATCCTATATTGGAGGCATTTGAGCTTTTTAAAGACGAGATTGCCAATACAGTCAAAAAGGAAGATTTTAATGAGTTAAAGTGGATAGTTAGGAAGCTTGCAACTGCCCAAGAGAGTACAGAATCAAAGGTAAAGGAACTTGTCGAAGCTCATAAAGAGGGTGAAAAAAGGCTTACAAAATTAGAATTATCTGTTTCTGAGCTTGCTGAAGCACAAAAAAGAACAGAGGTAAAGGTAGAAGAACTTGCTGAAGCACAAAAAAGAACAGAGGTAAAGGTAGAAGAACTTGCCGAAGCACAAAAGATAACAGAACAAGAAATGAGAGAAGGATTTAACTGCTTAAGTAAAAGGATAGATGACCTTGCCCAGTGTCAAAAGAAAACAGAAGAAGAGATGAGGGAAGGATTTAAGTATTTAACCAATCAAATTACATCACTTGGGAGTAGATGGGGAATTTATAATGAAGGAACATTTAGAACAACCATAAGAGCCTTAATGTCTCGCCAACCTGGTGTTGAGGTAAGGGAAGGGTTTTATGGTGGTCATCAGGTAGATATTATTATATCAGGAAGTGAGCATATTCTGTTAGAAATTACCTCCCGGATGCTAACAAAGGATATTCAAAAGATATACGATGCAGGAGATGATTATAAACAAAAGGAAGGTATTGAGCCAATTCTGATGGTAGCTACCTCATATATTTCACCCAACCTGATGAAAAAAATGGTTGACTTAAAAAGGAAGATAGAGATATTTTCTTATGAAGAGGGAGAATAAAGAAAAATAAGTCAAAAATCAAATTTTTGTAACCGTTCAGGTAATCCTTTACCGCAGAGACGCAGAGAAACAGAGAGGAAAATATCTTTTTTTCGTGTTTTTCGGTGTTTAAAAAGGCTTAAAAACAGTTAGTCGAAAGTAAGTATTAAAAGATTAATAAACAACGAAAGACTCGAAATGCACAAAAAAAGGAAATTTCTGTCTCAGGTGAATAGATTTTAATTTTTTCTCTGCATCTCTGTGTCTCTGCGGTGAACAATTACTAACTTTTAAATTTGGAATTTCTCTGTGGTTAAAATTACAAATCTACATTTTCAGAATATGGCTTCACGAAATTAAATAAAGAGATTACTCTCGGAGAGATGTTCTGTTGGTAGAGAGAGGTTTTACAAAATTCAAAATATGATTGTCAGGCAAAAACTTCAGAGGGGAAGAAAAACCACAAAGGCACAAAGTTTTTACAATACATTGATGATGTTGGAATTAATTTCAATCTTTTTTTCGTGTCTTTGTGGTGAGAATTTGAGTTTTTGCCACCTAAAGGAGTATTTGGATGCGTTTTTTAGATGTTAAAACAGATTATGCCTTCAAAAAGGTTTTTGGCTCTCAAGGGAGTAAGGATATCCTTATTAGCTTTCTTAACTCGGTGATTGATTTTAAAGAGACTGAAAAAATCGTTGATTTAGTAATCGTTGACCCCTACCAAATACCATTAATCAAGGGGATGAAGGATACCTATGTCGATGTTAAAGCCAAACTCTCAAACCAGAAGAATGTCATTATCGAGATGCAGGTTTTGAATGTAGAAGGGTTTGAGAAAAGGATTTTATATAATGCGGCTAAGACATATTCAGCTCAGCTAAAAGAGACAGAATCATTTACCAGCCTTGAACCTATTATTGCTCTAACCATTACGGACTTTATCATGTTCGAGGATGTAGATAAGGTTATCACCTATTTCAATCTCATTGAAAAGGAGACTTTAATCAAATACCATGATGAAATCGAACTTGTTTTTATCGAATTGCCCAAATTCAAGAAGAATGAGGATGAGCTGGATTCAATCAAAGACAAATGGATATATTTTATAAAGAATGCAGGCAGACTTGAATATACTCCAGAGAGCTTAGTTAAAGAGATAGAAATAAAGGAGGCATTTGAAATAGCCAATACTGCGGGGATGAGTGAAAAGGAGTTAGAAATTCAATATAAGCGGCACGATTTTATCCGAATGCAAAGAGGTGCGATAGAGTTTGCCTTAAAACAAGGGTTAAAACAAGGAATACAACAAGGAATACAACAAGGAATACAACAAGGCAAAATAGAAGTAGCGAAAAGTCTTTTGAAATCAGGGGAGAAAGTTGAAAAAATATCTCAGGTAACGGGATTAACAATAGAGGAAATTAAGGGTATTAATTATAGTGAAAGACATTAATGTGGCCCACGATTTGTGATGATTACCTGAGTATTTACACCTGTGAACGGTTATCATTTATGGTTACTTGAATTAGGGCTTCACGAAATTAAATAAAGTAAAATAAATGGAGAGGTGTGTTTGTAAGTTTATTTAAATCAAAGAGTTATGAATTTCATGAAAGGCTATTTTCAGGAAACAAGGAGGTAAAAGGTAAATGAATTCTTTTAAAACCTTTGTGTTACTTTTAGGTTTAACCTTACTTTTAATATTTGTTGGTCAGGCTGTTGGTGGTAGAGAAGGTGCGACTTACGCCTTTGGAATAGCATTACTAATGAATTTTGGGAGTTACTGGTTTTCAGATAAGATTGTTTTAGCTATGTATCGAGCTAAACCGGTAACACAAAAAGAGTCACCTAAATTACATCGGATTGTAGATAATCTATGTCAATTTAGTCAATTACCAAAACCAAAGGTTTATATTATTCCTGAGCTTACTCCTAATGCCTTTGCTACGGGTAGAAATCCAAACCATGCGGCGGTGGCTGTAACTGATGGAATACTTCAATTATTAAGCGAAGATGAGTTAGAAGGAGTTTTAGCCCATGAATTGGCTCATATTAAAAATCGGGATATTTTGATTGCGACTATTGCCGCAACTATTGTGGGTGCAATCAGCTGGATGATTCATTTTGCCAGATGGATACCAATAGGCCGAAGCGATGATGAAGAAGGAAGTAATCCATTAGCATTTATAGTGATGCTTATTGTTGCTCCTATAGCCGCAATGCTGATTCAAATGGCTATCTCACGCTCGCGGGAATATTTAGCCGATGCCTCTGGTGCACAGATGTGTGGAAAACCACTAAGTCTTGCCAATGCCTTACGAAAATTAACGCTTGGTGTTCAACGCCTACCAATGGACGCTAACCCAGCTACGGCTCATTTGTTTATTGTCAACCCACTCCTGGGTGGTGGTTTAATGACGCTATTTAGCACTCATCCACCTATAGAATCAAGAATAGCAAAATTAGAAAATCAGGTTATCGGTAATGAGGTAACCAGGTAATTGGAGGAAATTTTTATGTCAAATGTAAAGATTGGCTCAATAATATTACGAGTCCTTAGTGTCATAGCCGTTTTATTAATAATGGTCGTAGTGGGCACGGCTATATATATCTTTTTACCTACATCTGCGGTGGGAAAAACGGTTATTGTTCCAGATGTAACCGGAAAACATTTAATCAATGCCACAAATATTTTATGTAAGTCTAAACTGAGGGTTAATAAGATTTATGAGGAACATTCCCTGGAGAAAAATTATATTATTTCCCAGGACCCTCTACCGGGAACAAAGGTAAAATCAGGAAGGACGATAGACTTAAAAGTAAGTATGGGCAACTCTATGGTTATTCGAGTTCCAAATCTTCAAAATATTCCTCTTACAGAAGCAAAACATCATCTTAACCGCTTATCAAATCAAAAATTACAGACAGGGCAAATATCTTATATATACTCTTCGGTAGAAAAAGATTATGTCATTGCTCAAAGCCCGCTCCCTAAAACAAAATTACCAGAGAATTCTAAAATAAACCTGCTTATCAGCCTGGGTAATAGACCGCTTAGTTTTTATATGCCTGAATTAACTGGCATGAAACTTGATGAGGCAACTGAATTAGTTAAAAAAATAGGCTTAAGGATAACTCGAATCCGCGAAGAAATATCCACTGAATATGAACGAGGAACAATCATCAATCAAAAACCCCTTTATGGATATAGAGTTACAATTGGGGATGGGCTGACATTAACGGTAGCAAATAAATAGATAAAATGGCTAAGAAGAAAAAATCTGTCAAGAAAAAATCCAAACAAGGTTTTACGGCTATCTTTAACAAGGAAGAAAACTTTTCTCACCTTTCCTTTCCACAAATACTTATTGGCTTACTTATCTTTATTGTCTCTTTCTTCATTTACTTAAAGACACTGACACCTACGGTTGGCTATCATGATTCTGGAGATATGACCGTAGCGGCATTTTTGTTAGGTATCCCTCATCCACCTGGTTATCCTCTTTATTGTCTCTGTGGAAAATTATTTACCTGCATTCCAATAGGAAATATCGCCTATCGACTAAATATGATTTCTGGTTTATTTGGGGCATTAACCGTGATGATGGTATATTTTATTACTTTAAAAATAGGAAGTAGGAAGTGGGAAGCAGGAAATAAAGAGAATAAACTCATCCCTCATCTCTTATCCTTCATCCCTGCGGTAGTAGCAAGTTTTATGTTGGCATTTGCCGTGACATTCTGGGAACAGGCAGTTATTGCCGAAAAATATACCTTAAATGCCCTGTTTGCCACGCTTTTAATCTTTATCTTACTAAAGTGGGCAGAACCAATGAGCACGGAGCAAAAAACTCAAAACTATCTCTACCTATTTTCTTTCCTCCTTGGTTTAGCCTTCACTCATCACCTCCAGACCATCTTCCTTATTCCAGCAGGTATTTATTTGGTTTTTATAACCATTGGTCGGAATTATAAAAAAATTTTAAACATACCATTTATCATTAAAAATCTTATCCTTTTGGGGCTACCACTCTTTTTATATCTTTATTTACCTGTCCGAGCGATGGCGAAACCACTGGCTAATTGGGGAGACCCTTCAACCTTTGAACGATTTAAGGAACATATTACGGCTGAGGCTTATAGTGGTTTTTTTGTGATGAACACCCTTTTTCAGAATTTAATAGAGCACCTGAGCACATTTTTTGTTCATCAGATAACTTTACTCCCGGTTATATTTGGCTTATTAGGGGGAATAATACTTTTTATCAAAAGAAAACATCTGGCTATCTTCTTGCTCATTATTGTTATTGCGGATACCATTCATTCGATTCGATATACTATTCCAAATATAGAAGATTACTACATCCCGGCGTTTATTATCATTAGTATCTGGATAGGACAAGGAATAGTCGGAATTATAGAGCTCGGAATTAAAAACTGGAAATTAAATCCATATCTCTATCTCCTTTTCTTACTTTTACCAGTTTTGCCATTATTAACTCATTATCAACATAATGATAGAAGTAAATATTATTTACCTTACGACCATTGTATGAATATTTTAAACTCTCTAAAAGAAAATGCCCTTTTGATTACTAAAGGAGATGATGACCTATTTCCTATCTGGTATTTGCAATATATTGAAAAAAGGCGGGAAGATGTTGCCCCTTTTAATATGATATTATTTAAGAATCCATGGCATATAGAACAAAACAAAAGACAACATCCATATCTCAACTTAAGTATTGAGCCGAAAAGGATTGTTAAATCCACAAATCCTCAAGGTGATGGATTAGATGATATTAGCCGCTCAAGGCTGGTAGATACCGTTACCCGAAATTATGAGAGATACCCTACTTATAGTTATTATATTGATTGTCTGTCTAAAGATTACTCATTGGTGATTGAGGGATTACTTTGTCGGGTATTACCTTCAGCGGATAATAATAGGCTATTGGCAGGACTTGACGAACATAAAAACTGGCTTAAATGGGCAAGAGGACTCTCAAAGATTAAAGATAGAAGAGGTATTGATACGCTTAAAACTTATGCGATGACATATTTAAATCGCGGGACAACATATTTTACCGCAGGTAAATTCGAATCCGCAATGGAGGAGTTTAAGGCTGGGATAAAGATTCAACCTGCCTCCATAGACCTGCATTATAATCTTGGCGGAACTTACCTTAATCTTGGCAGGCGTAATGAGGCAATTAATGAATTCAAAAAGGTATTGGAACTCAACCCAAATTATCTTCCAGCAAAAAATGTTTTATCAGGATTAAGTTAGAGGATAAATATTGGGTAACTATTTAGGTGGTGTCTGAAAATAACTCTAATAGTGAAATCTATGCAGATTTGGTGTCCAAAAGGGATTTCCTCCAAAGAGCAAAATGCAAAACTCGTTTATAGTTTATGGTTTATAGTGTATAGTTTATAGTGTATAGTTTATAGTCCTTCAACTATCAACTATAAACTATCTTTGCCAAAGTTCAGTAAAATTATCTCTTTCCTTTCAGCGTTAAAATACTTGAAGCAAAGATATTACCAAACTCCTCCAACTCTTTGAGAAACCCTGCTACTTCCTCTTTGAAATTTGAT
>JBFLYA010000166.1 GCA_040757115.1 bacterium
TGTGGAAAACAACAAATTTCCATAAATTTCTATTAGTTTCTATTAATTTCAATTTTTTTAATAATATCTCCCTATCTCCTTAATCTCCACATCTCCTTTTGTTACACCACCTGAACGCTTACGAATTAGTGAATGTTTCATGCAATCTTATACCTAAGCTCTTAATTGCTTTATTTTAATAGAGTTATACATCCATTAAAATTTGTTCATCGTCAAATCGAATATACTTTTTCTTGTCAACACTCACTCAAGGTTTGACTCCAATCCCCTCTCTATTTATTTCCTCTTCTGAAAGTCCTGTTATCTCAGCAATCATCTCCAATTTAAACCCTTTTTTATACATCGATTTAGCTGTCTCTATTAGTCCTTGTCGAATTCCTTGTTCTAACCCTTGTTGTAAGCCTTTCTTTTCGGCATAAGAAATCGATGCCTTTTGAATATAGATGAAATCTTTCCTTTTATGCTGTATCTCTAATTCTTTAGCACTCAGACTTGCTTGATTGGCTATCTCAAATGCCTTCTTTATCTCTTTACTCATCCCCAGTGTTTTGGGTATGTAATTTAGCTTACCCGCATTTTTTATAAAATATATCCATTTATCCGTAATATCACTTAATTCACTTTCTTCCTTCTTGAATTTTGGCAACTCAATGAAGATTAATTCAATATCTCCACTATATTCAACTAACTCCTCCTTCTCTATCAATCTGAAGTAACTGATGACCTTTGTCCACTCACTAAACATCTCAAAATCAGTAATAGTGATAGCAATAATCGGGTTTAATAGATAAAATTCATCACCACATAAAAGTTGAGTAGAATATGCCTTCGCCGCATTGTAGAGAATCCTTTTTTCTAATCCTTCATAATTTAATATCTGCATCTCAATAAGGACGCCACTACCATCTGATAACATTGCCTTGACATCAACATAGGTATCCTTCATCCCTTTAAGTAACGGTATCTGATATGGGTCAACGATGGTTAAATCTTCAATAATGCTTCCATCTTTGAATTTAACCACTGAGTTTATAAAGTTTATAAGTATATCTTTTGATTGTTTGCTTCCAAATACCTTTTTAAAGGCAAAGTCTGTTTTTACATCCAAAAACTGCATATTTTTATTCCTCCTTGACTGATAGGAAATTGCTTTTTGAAACTGAGAGGACATTGCTTTTTGAGTGTTTTGGTATTATATCCATTTGTGCCCATTGTGAGGATATTTTACCACAAATTTTATCCTTTGTCAACAAAAAATTCGGTAACCCGTTCAAGGTTATACATTAGAAGTGTAAACAAGGAGAAATGGGGAAAAGGGAGAATTGGAGAAATGGCTCAAACTTTTCCACCTATGCGATTAGACTAATTCATCGCAGAGACGCAAAGAAAAAATAAATGTAAAATGTAAAATAGGAAATGAAAAATGGGAAATTTTACTACTTCGCAAGACTCATTACCTTTCAGTTATACATTTTCATTGGACATTTTTCATTTTACATTATCCATTTTACATTTAACCGCACAGGTCGAAAAGCTCAAGTCTATGAATCCCAACCTCAACACCTTGATAGAATATCTTAACTTCTTTTTCTGATTCAAAGATGATGTTCTGTCTTGCAAACTCAACCTTCAAGGCATTGTGATAGATGCTCTCCAGAAAACCAGGTCCTAACTTTTTATGGACATTAATACAGACATTAATAATCCTATTAGTTAACTCTTCTTTTCTCCACTTCTCCATCTTCTCCCTTTCTCCTTATTTTTATCCTACCTGAACCCTTCACCTAACCGCACAGGTCGAAAATATGGTATACATAGGTTATATGTTTCAAAAGTCTATATCCTTTGGCTATTAGGGTGACTATTAAAAATCTCAATTTGTGCCGTTGTTGAGTATAAATTGATGACCAGAACATCATCCGCATCAATTGCTAATTCAAGCTCATCTTTAGATTTAATTAAAACCGAAGATTCCTTGTAGGAAAAGAGTTTTGTTGCTTTAATAAAATTCAGGTCTTTGAATTTTAAAATTCCTTCTTGTTTTCCCAGCCGATTGATGATAAAGACTAAATACCCTTCTCCCAAATTTCTTATTACTACTTCTATTTCCAGACTGGTTAAGATTTTTTGTTCAACATCTGAAATTTTCATAAGATGAGTAATAAAGTTGGTTAAAGATGTTCTTGTGGATTTAGAGAGTTGGTAGTAAGTTGGTGTAAGAAAACAACCACCAGGGAGTGTGCCAATGACGATACTTTTGCCCAACCCGAGCTGAGATATGTAGCCAACAGGTTTGCCTTTATATTTTAAGATGGGGGCGACTGCCTTTTCATAAAAACTTAGATAATAATCTGCTCGAATATCTCCTACCTCTGATTTTATCTCTATCCCTTTATATCTGGCATATTGTCCCACCAACAAAGGTTCAAAGGTATCACAGATATGCATCTGGGTCTTATGTGCCTTTTTCAAACTCGGTCTTGTCCAAAGATTGTATTTGATAAGAAAATGCCAAACAAGATGCTTAAGCAACCTTAAACGGTCAGGGTAAATTTCTTGCGAGGGAATTTCTGGATAAATATCAGTTACTTGTAATGGATTACCATAAATATCCTCAGTAATGGGTTTGGGAAAGGTAATAAGATTGCCACCGTGTTTAATATATTCCCTTAGTTTCTCTAATAAATCTGGCGAAATAAACCCTTTGGTCGGAAATATAACCACTTTAAATCTCTTCAAATCCTTAACCCTTTCTATGGATAAAATTTCGGGATTAAAACCTGCCTGAAGAAGTAAGGCGTAAATGCCATAATGCCCTAAAAAAGCCATATATTTGATAGGGTCTGGAAATATTTGAAAAGGAAGATAATCTTGCGGCGTAAATCTAAAATTAGGGAAATAGGTTAAAATCGCAATTGGGTCATAAATTGTGGTGGATGAGATTAGCATTTGCTCATTCTCTACAATAAATTTATTAACCTTAGTGACTAAATCATATCCTGGGGTAGTATTTCCCTGATAATCAAGGATGGATTTAAAATTATAAATTTCACCAGTTATCTCTATGCCATCATGAACAGGGAATAGACAAAATCCTTTGACGCCGTGGGCAATTGACCCCATCATTACCTGTAATGTTGCCTCATTTGACACATAAGCCCTTTTATCAAACCAACCACTGCCTAATTCACCAGCAAACAATGGTTTTTTAGAAGTATAAGCTTTAAATAACGCCGGATATTGGGAATTAGAAAAAGGAAAATCTGCGGTATAAAGGCTACCAGTTGCTTTGGTGTACAAATTATAAGCATAAATATCTCCGATAGGTTCTTTTAATTCGGGATTGGCTGGAGAAAGATATGTGGCTGATTCGTTGATAAGCAGAGGTAAATCAACCCCTGATTCTTTAATCAACTCTTTAAGTTTCAACAGATACTCTGTTACCCATATTTCCAAAAAAATCTGCCACTCCATAGCCTCCTGACGACCAAATATTTTCTCTGGAGGTAAAATCTCTGAAAAAGATGAATAGTTCTTCTTAAAGACCTGATTCAGGGTAGATAGAGCCTGATATTTTTGTTCTAAAAAACTCTGGTAATGATTGATGGTGTCAGGATTAAAATCTAATTCCCCAAGTTGGTTATAGAACATAAGTCCGGTTTCATTATCTATCTGGAATAAAACAATAGGGTCATTAAAATATGGCTGGATGACATCAATAACCGCAGAAAACCATTTTTTGATTAATGAAAGGTAGGCAGGATGGAGTAAGGAATAATTATAGTAAAAATCTCCCTTATGTGGTTTACCATTGGGCTTAAGCATCACGGTTTCTTTATATCTCTCTCCAATCCATAAAGGATTACCCAATCCCTGGTATTCGGCGTAGATGAGGGGTCCTGG
Organism: bacterium; assembly: GCA_040757115.1. NCBI lineage: Bacteria > bacterium. The sequence goes on from JBFLYA010000166.1 coordinate 3,904, forward strand.
CTTGATAACTAAAAACAAACTCTTTTTTTTACATTCTTCTATAAAGCCAATTAAATCTCTTTCTGGATAGGTTTTCCCTCTAAAATCAAAGTTACCTTCCTCTACCTCGTGCCAGACCCAGGGGACATAAGTTGAAATACCATTAAAGCCAATAGATTTTAGTTTTGAAAGTCCTTCTGCCCAGAGTTTTTTCTTTATTCTAAAATACTGGAATTCACCGATGAGCAAAAATCTTTCTTTTTCCTGTAAGGTAAAAACTCCATTTTTTATATTCAGGCTTTTCATAGCATTATTTTTTCTATTTCCATCATAATTTTTCCCGTAGCACCTAAGTTTTCCTTAACTAATTCAAAGGCAGATTGACCTGATTTAGCAAGTAATTCTTGGTGGGTTAATAATCGTATCATTATAGTTGTCAATCCTTGCGAAGTGGTAACGACAAATCCTGCTCCTCTTTCGACTAATAATCTTGCCTCTTTAGAATTATTTATCCGGGGGCCGAAAAAGACGGGTTTACCCATAACCGCTGGCTCAAGACAATTATGCACCCCATAACCAAAACTCCCTCCCACATAAGTCAAATCCCCCAGTTGATAAAGTCGGGCTAATAGCCCTATCCGGTCCACGACGATTACTTTTGCATCACCAATTGTGCGGGATTCTTCTAATGTTGACCATTTGATAGATAAAAGGTTTAATTTTGAGGTCATTTTTTCTATTTCCTTCAATCTTTCAGAATTTGGTTCATGCGGGACTAAAATTAAGATTAAATCTTTAAATTGGCTCAGGAGGTGCTTATATGCGGATAATATTATTTCCTCATCCTTTTGCCAGGTGCTTCCAGCGACAATTATTTTCGCCTCATCCGGGAAAAAGTTTCGGGTTTTAGATTCTTCTTTTTTGACCTTGATTAATCTTTGATATACCTGGTCATATCGGGTATCGCCAGTAACTAAAATTTTAGTTTGTGTAGTTAATGTTTTAAAAATCGTCTCATCCTCTTTTAAAATGGCACAAATGGTGTCAAGAGAACTATATACCTGTTTATAAAATGATTTTGTAAGCAAGTTCAATTTGGTGTGGGAAAGGCTTCCGTCAGCTAAAAGTATTGGAATCTTCATTTTTTTCGCTTGCCAGACAAGATTAGGCCAGAGGTCATATTTAATAAAAATAAGTCCGGCTGGATTAACAAGTTTAAGCATTTTTTTAGTATTAGCGGCTGTATCAAACGGTAGATAGGAAACAATATCGGCGTCTTTATAATTAATATTAGGTTCATAGCCTGATGGAGAGAAGAAGGTAACTAATATTTGGACATCCTTTTTTTCTTTTAAAGTGCTAATGATAGGTTTTGCCTGCTCAAATTCTCCCATCGAACTGATATGAAACCAGAGCCATTTCCCTGGGGTTAATTTCTTCTTTAACTTAAGGATAAGTTTTTTTCTTCCGACTAACCCTTTTCTTATCTTTTCATTAAAAACAGCCCCTAAAAAGAATCCAGAATAAAGAAGTGGTAACCCCAGGGCGTTATAGAATATTTGGTAAAAAAGTTTCATTTATATCCAACCTACTGTTTTTCTTTTCCAATTAAGTTTAAGAAAGGTTGAAGGATATCTATTGGAATTGGAAAGACAACCGTTGTATTTTTTTCAACCCCTATTTCAGTTAAGGTTTGTAAATATCTGAGTTGAACGGCGACAGGAACTTTATTGATAACCTCAGCGGCTTGAGTTAATTTTTCTGCCGCCAGGAATTCACCTTCGGCATGAATAATCTTCGCCCGCTTTTCCCGTTCTGCCTCAGCCTGTTTTGCCATTGCTCGTTTCATCGCCTCAGGTAACTCAACATCCTTTACCTCAACCACACTTACCTTTATTCCCCATGGGTCTGTTTGAGAATCGATTATTCGCTGTAACTCCTGATTTATTTTATCCCGATGTGCTAATAACTCATCTAATTCTGATTGTCCAAGAACACTTCTTAAGGTCGTTTGAGCAATTTGCGAAGTCGCATAAACATAATTAGTGATTTTAGTAATCGCATTTGCTGGATTAAGCACTCGGAAATAACAAACAGCATTAACTCGAACAGTCACATTATCCCGCGTAATGACTTCTTGTGGTGGAATATCCATTGTAACAGTTCTTAAATCAACCTTATTCCATTGTTCAAATAATGGAATAATATAAATAATCCCTGGTCCCCGGTCACCAACTAACCTTCCCAATCTAAAAACTACGGCTCTTTCATACTCACGCAAAACCTTAATTCCGCCAATTAAAAGCACAATCGCAAAACCTATCACCACTAATGAAATATGTCCCATTTTTTTCTAACCTCCTTTGTTTGGTAATTTGTTAGGGTTCTGCAAAACCAGGAAACTGTAGTTTTTAAGCAGGTATTTAAAACCTCTATTTTTATCAATTTCATCCAAAGAGCAAAATGCAAAAAGCAAATATAAAAATTACATATCAAAATGTAAAATTATCTCTTTCCTTTCAGCGCTACTTCCTATTGCTCACCAATTCTTTGAGAAACACTATCCTTTGGCAACTTATCGATGAATTCTATAAGTCGCAGAGTAAAGTTATACACTCTTTTCTTGAAGTCCTTTTTGAAATTTGATTTGTAATTTTGCATTTTGATATTTATATTTGATATTTAATATTTGATATTTGATATTTATTTATTGTCTCCCCCAAATCCTATTTTGCAGAACCCTATTGGTAATTTGTAATTGGTTAAATGGTAACTGGTTAAATACTTATCATATAACCGCTACCGAGTATCAATTACCAAATTTCCTTATCTTTAATTTTAATCCTTCCATTCCGACTATTTTTACTTTTTCACCTTCTTCAATCACCTCCTCGTCTTCAGTTATAGCCTCCCATATTTCACCTTGAGCAAAGACCAATCCTTGTTTTGATATTTTTGTTTTAGCTATGGCAGACTCTCCAATTATTCCTTCTTTTCCAGTAGTTACCTTGCGTCGATGAGCGCGAATACTCAACCCAATAGCAATAAAGGAGGCTAAAGCAGTGCAAATTGCCACGGCTAAAATTAAATTCCTGGAAATAGTGATGAAAGGAGCGGCAGAAGAGTCAATCAAGATAAAAGAACCAAATATCAAGGATATACCACCTCCTATGCTTAATAGCCCATGTGAAGGGGCAAATGCCTCTAATATTAAGAGGATGAAACCAAGAATAATTAGAAGTAAGCCGGCTAAATTAATTGGCAGACTTTGTAGTCCAAAGAAGGCTAATATCAAACAAATACTGCCACAAACAGCCCCTAATCCTACGCCCGGAGAGGCAAATTCATAGATAAGCCCATAAATACCCAGCATTAATAAAATATAAGCCACATTTGGCTCGGCAATGGCGTGGAGGAATTTCTCTCTAAAATTCATCTTAATTTCTTGCGTGGCTATGCCTTTTGTTACAAGTTTAATTGTCTCTTTTTTCTTTTTTATGATTTTTCCATTTAATTTTTTAAGAAGGTCTGAGAAATCTTCGGCAATAAAGTCAATTACTTTAAGGTTAAGAGCCTCTTTTTCTGTAATAGATTTGCTTTTGCGCACAGCATCTTCTGCCCATTTGATATTGCGTCCTTTTTCCTCAGCAATGCTTTTAACCCCTGCGACTAAATCATTGGTAATTTTATCTTCCATAACCCCAGCACTTTTTGTTCCTTCGCTTTGAAAAGGAGCACTACCCATAGTTACCGGATGTGCGGCACCAATATGGGTCATTGGTGCCATAGCGATGACATCACAGGCTAAAGAAATAAATACACCCGCAGAAGCCGCCCTTGCACCTCGTGGGGAAATGTAAGTAATAATCGGGATTTTAGAGTTAAGTATTTCCTTGACAATATTATGGGTAGAACTGACAAGTCCTCCTGGGGTATCCATTTCAATGATTAAACATACAGCCTCCTCTTTAACCGCCTTATTAATCGCATTGACTACAAATCGCTCGGTCACAGGATTAATTACACCTTCTATCTTGATCTGATAAATAATCTCTGTCTTTGCCCAAACAGGGCTATAAATAAACAGGAATATTACGGTTAAAAAAATCAATTTCCACTTGGGCATCTTTTTCTCTCCCCTTGAATAGGTTATCACATTCGCTGTAGCACGCTAAACACATACTCACTTTGACTATTTTCTCTCTATAGCACTTATTAATCGAAATTTGACATAGATATGGCTCTGAAATTCCAAATCACAAATTCCAAATTCCAAATAAATTCATAACCGTTCAGGCTATATATCAAAAGTGTAAGAAAGGGGATAAGGAGATAAGAGTGATATGGAGATAAGATAATAGAATATAGATTGAAATTTATAGAAATAGGTAGAAATTGATTGTGGAAAACAA
>JBFLYA010000167.1 GCA_040757115.1 bacterium
AGATAAAGAAGGCATTTGAGATAGCCAATCAAGCAAGTCTGAGTGCTAAAGAATTAGAGATACAGCATAAAAGGAAAGATTTCATCTATATTCAAAAGGCATCGATTTCTTATGCCGAAAAGAAAGGGTTACAACAAGGATTAGAACAAGGATTAGAACAAGGATTAGAACAAGGGTTACAACAAGGAATTCAACAAGGATTACAACAAGGACTAATAGAGACAGCTAAATCGATGTATAAAAAAGGGTTTAAATTGGAGATGATTGCTGAGATAACAGGACTTTCAGAAGAGGAGATAAATAGGGTTGTAAGAGTAGTGAATTAGCGATTAGCAAATATTAATTTATCGAGCTCTCTCAACATCTCCAGAGCGCGGATTTGACTGAAGTTTAAAACCAACCGTTCTTTTATCTTCCCCCCAATTTTTACCATCACAACATCACCAATTCCTGAGCCTGTCAGGACAGGTTTCTGATTTATTCCAGGGCTGGCAACATTTTTTCGACCTGTGCAGTTAAGATAAACCACGAAGGGCACGAAGACCACGAAGAAAAAATATTGGTAACCGTTCAACCCCTACATTTGGGCTTTTAGGAATTACAAAACACAAAATATAGTATTTTGAGAGCCTGTTTTGCTTCCTTTTTTGAGCCTATAAAAAGCGGTGGTTACTATATGTAGGGGGCACCAGCAATTATCACCAAACATCTTGCGTTTCACCCACCTGAACGGTTACAAATATTGTAACTATTCAGTAATTATTCAGCCACAGATTAACACGGATAAATAGCAGATAGTAGAGGACAAGAGCTAAGATGCAAGGGGCGAGAGAGCAGAGGGGAGAGATAGATGTCCCTCGCTGGCGGGGGATTAAGGGGATGGAAGTTATAGCACTTATTAATCGAAACTTAACATAGAACGGATAGAAATTTAACTATCAATTGAATGAATGTAGAATATCGAATAATGAATTTAGAATAATGAAGTTTTAGTATTACTTCTACATTCAATATTCAATATTTTTCATTTTATGGAAACTTTTGATGAATAACTACTATAGAAGGAGAAAAGCCCTTCAGCCTACAGCACGGATACCGGAGATGCCTCAGGGATTTTTCCGCGTTTCATCCATGTCCATCTGTGGCTGAATAGTTACGATTTGGTTTATAATTCTTCGTGCCCTTCGTGTGCTTCGTGGTTTTAAAAGATGTGAGGAAGGTTAATCTAACCGCACAGGTGGCATTTTTTTCTTGACTTTCTCCCATTTTTATTGGTTTTAATTACCACTATTACTATTATCGGCAAAGAACCTTCTTCTCTTGATTCCTTTGAACTTCATGGAAGTTTTTTCATAATTAGAATTACTGGTTCCTTTCAAAAAGATATTGACAAAGGTTCATCAGATATGCTATACTTTTTAAAAAAGGTAAGAATTATCCCTACAAAAAACCCAAGAATTATGAGAGGCCTTGACTTACCCCTTCAGGAATGGGTAAAAAAGACGGCTCAATCAGAGGGTATATCTGTTTATTTAAGATTAAGGGACTTAGTTTGTCAAATCTATGAGTTATCCGAAGATGCATAGTGGTCTAACATTAGAGAAGAGAGAATGCTCTCTTTCAATAAAGAAAAAGCAGTAACTCATAGTCAAGTCTGGGTTTCCATTCTAAAGAACACCCTAAGGAAAGAGCACAATGAAAAAACTGGTGAAAATTTTAGAGATAGTGTCCTATTCTCCGCCAAGAACCGGCTGGAGCACACGGGTTGAGTATCTTAAAAAACAACTTTTAGAAATGGGCTATGAATGTCAAATATTAAATATTAGCTCTGAAAGTAGAAGGATTAAAAGTGATGAATATATTGATGTTCAAAATGGAAGAGATTATATATTTAAATTAGGTAAATTTTGCCTATCAGGTTACAGGGTTCATATGCATGTAAATGGTCAATCTCCGAAGGGATTTATATTGACACTAATCAGTGAAATTATCGGTCTCGTATTGGGTAAGGGATGTTTTTTAACATTTCATGGGGGAATAAATCAGCGATATTTTCCTCGTGAAAACAGTTATTGGATACTTCCTCTGATTTCTATTATCTTCAAATTACCTAAAAAAATTATTTGCAATGATGAGCGTATAAAAGATAAAATTAGCGAATATGGCATAAACAGAAATAAAATTGTGTCCATTCCCGCCTTTAGCAAGCAATATTTATCATATAAAGAGACAAAACTACCAGAAGATTTAGAGATATTTATCCATCAACACGAGCCTATTTTATCTTCGTATGTTTTTGACCGACCTCAATTTTATATTCCAACAACTCTACAGGCAATTAAAAAGTTGGTAACGAACTATCCCGACTTAGGTTTAATATTTGTTGGGACGAGTGAATATTCACAAGATACTCTAAATCTTATTCAAACTCTAAATTTAGAAAAGAATATATTTTTATGTAAGAATTTAGAGCATAATGAATTCTTAACCTTATTAAGTAAGTCAAAGATATGTATAAGAAGTTATGAATGGGATGGTGTCTGCTCGTCAGTATTACAGGCACTATCTCTTAAAATTCCCGTCATAGGTTGTGAAAATCCTCTTAGACCTAAAGGTGTTGTTTTATTTAAAACTGGAGATGAAAATTCTCTGGCTGAAAAAATTGAGTATATCTTAAAAAATTATGATGAGGTAAAAGAAAATATACAGTTACCTGAAATTAAGGACACGGTTTCTACGGAGGTAAAATTATTAACTTCAATCTAAATAATAATAAATCTTATAAATTTGCCTGAATGGATACTTTCTGTCTCCTCTTATCCCCTCCCACACCTCTTTTAAAAAACCTTTTTCTAATAAAATATAATAGAATCTTTGTGGTTTTTCTATAGTCTTAACTAATTTAGCCTTCAACGGCATTTATCTCTTTCTTCTTTCAGTTTCGGTGAGGATTTCAATTAATCTTGCGGTATAAATTCTAAATTCCTCTCCAATAGTATTTACCTTAATGATAAAATAATTATAGGCAGCTACGGCAATAATCGCTACAAATAATCCTCCAGCAGTGGCGACTAAAGCCTCAGATATACCTCCAGCAACAACATCTATTCCTCCGGTACCAGTTAGACCAATATTATGAAATGCACGAATAATCCCTAATACAGTGCCAAATAGTCCAATAAAAGGAGCGATACTTCCAATCGTTCCCAGCATCCAGATATACCTTTTTAAATCGAGTGATTCTTCTATCCTGATACGGTCTAAACCCTCGATAATCTCATCCTTACTCCGGTCATATCTTAACAACCCTTCTTTAAAGATAAGAGGAAGTGGTCCTGGAACCATCTCACAAAGATTTATTGCCTCCATAACATTACCTTTGAGAATACTATTTTGAATCTTATATAAGAGTTCTTCAACATCTATATTTATTTTTCTAAAACTCCACATCCGTTCAATAATAATTGCCAGGATAAGAATCGAGCAAAGTCCTAATGGAATCATTGCAATTCCACCTTTAAAGATAATATCTAATAAAGTTTCATTTGCAAACATTATGGTTAACCTCCTCTTTATTTGGTAACTGCTGAATGGTAATTAGTTACCATATTATTAGGTTATATATACCCAAATAAATTGAGTTTGCAAATATTTTGCTCTACTCTAAAAAGGGATCAAGGATTCGAGGGGTCAAGGATTCAAGGGAGGTGAAAAATAAGGTGTTCACTCGACCCCTGATTCCTTGATCCCTTGAATCCTTTCAAGGAAGTTTTTGCAAACCTGTTTTCTTTGAGTATAAAACAAATAGGATTTATAGATTTATTGTAATCTTTGCCGATAGTTTTTTCTTTTTATACCAATCGTCTAATGCCATTTCTTTCTTTTTTTTAAGAATATCCTGTCTAATCTTTTCTTTTTCTTTAGAATATTTTATTTCATCAATCTGTTTTTCTATCAATTGAGCGATTAAAAAGCCTGACCATATCTTAATCGGCTGACTTATCTGGTCTTGTTTTAAATTGAATATCTCCTCTATCTCCGGGAAATAACCTAATTCTGAAACAGGTTGTTGATGTCCGAAAGATTCAGTTTCCTTTATCTCTAAAGAATACTCTGTAGCGACAGTTCCAAACCCTTGCGTTATTTTACTATAAATTTCATCTGTTTTTGATTTTGCTATTTTTTCTGCCTCTTGTCTTATTTTTTGATGATGAATTGTATTTTTAATCCCTTCGCTCGCCTCAGATAGCGGAATAGTGCGGGCTTGTCTTTTGTCTTCAAGTTTAATGATATGGAATCCAAATTGGGTTTCGACAATATCGCTTATTTCACCTAATTTTAAGTTAAAAGCGGCATCTTCGAATGGTTTAACCATTTGTCCCCGGCTAAAGAAATTTAAATCTCCACCTTGATTTTTAGATGGGCAGGCAGAATATTTCATAGCTAATTCTTCAAAACTGCCACCTGCTTTTATCTCTTTTAAAATATCTTCAATCTTTGCTTTTGCCTCTTTTTTATTGTTTTCGGGTTTTATCAAGATGTGTCTTGCTCTGACTTGTTCAGGTTGTTGATAATCAGTGAGGTGCCTGCGGTAATAATCTTCAATCTCCGTGTCGGTAATGGTGCCAGCATCGATTTTATCTTCTTCAAATTTTATCAGGACATATCTTATCCGAATCTTCTCGTTAATGGTGCAAAATTCTTTTCTTATCTCCTCTTCCGAAACCTTAACTGCATTTTTTATTCGTTCCTCTAATTTAGTTCGCATAAGGATTTTGCGCTGTCGTTCATAGATCTTACTCCAGTCAATTTCAGGATTAGCTAATGCCAAACGATATTTTGTTTCATCAAACTTGCCTTTAGCATCTTTAAACTGTGGGCTCTTTTTTATGCTTTCGTCAAGCTCTTTTTCTGTTACCTTGATAACTTTTTCTGCCTCTTGAGAAAGTAATGCATCACGGATTAAACCTTCAATTACTATATTTTTTAATGCTTCCTCCCATTCCTGCGGGAATTTGCCATATTTCTGTTTATATAAATCACGGTGGTAATCAAAAGCCATTTTATATTGAGCATAAGTAAATTTTGTTTCATTAACCGTAATGACCACCTGAGAAAGAGGTATCTCCTTAGATTCTATTTTTAAACAACATAAGATTAAAAACAAGATAATGAAAAGAGTAATTTTTTTCATTTCAATGATTAAGTATAACAAAAGAGGTGAATAAAGTCAAGTAAAAAAAATCCCTATGCGATTTATACAAGGGTATCAACTGATAACCAAACCGAAAAGGATTTCTCCTCTTGTGAAGCTCGGGAGGAAAAGATAAAGGTTTTTTGTTAAGAGCCAGAATAACTGGGAAGTTTTTAAGGAGAATAAAGAAAATGTGACTTCCGTTTCTATTTCCGAAAATCCCCAATTCGTATTGTTCAAAATGGCTCCCCACTCTTGACGATAGACGAACTTCATATTTTGCCGAAACAATCATCCTGCTGATAAAAATGTTCAAATATCGCAGGAAAGGCACAATCATCGTCTTCGGCGAACCTTTACCAGATAAGTCAGTGCAAAAAAAATAAAAAGCACATTTAAAACTCAATATTTCTTTTAACCTGTAAAATTAATCTTGTGAATCGGTTTAATAATGTTTAAATCCAACATTACTTTCGCTTTACGTGGACTTCCGTTTTTATTTCTAAATCCTTCCATGAAAGTTCCAAGATTTTCGCCTAACTTTTTGTCTATTTCAATAATCCAGATTTCTTCCAATGTGAACTTAGTCTTACGCAGGCGAGAAGAAGCACCACGGGCTATTCTCTCTTCTTCATATTCCGATAACCCGCCCTTAAGTTTATCATGCCAGAGTTGAAAACTCCTATTTTCATCGTTAAAAACAGCATAACCTATCCCCAAGATGAAACCAGCTGCACCACAATTCTCAATTGCTTGGAGGGTTGCTCTCCTATCAGTACCAGGAATTTTGCGAGTTTGTTGTCCCTGAGGATTTTGACGAATATGGGCCTTAAAATCCCAAGGAATTTCCGCAAATGCATCAAAATCAGCGAAACCATACCTCTGTCTTGAAAAATCAAACAGCTGCGTAGGTTTCAAGTATTGTTCACACAGCTCTTGAAATCGCCAACCAATCCATTCCGTTTGTTTCAAATATTGGCTGTTAGTATTCTTCCAATCTAAATAAACTTGACGAGCATCCCATTTATTAGACATTTGTGATAACGCTCTAATGATTTTATTTAATAATTGTTGTGATATTATCATAATATGGCAATAACCGAATTATTATGTAAATGTTTAAATGCAGGAGTAAATCTTGGGAAAATCTTTTGATTTATTTCTTCTATCAGATCTACATTATGTTTCACATTTTCATTGTTTTTACCCGCATTTTTCTTGACTACACGGTTTGTAAGCTCTGATTGCTCAAGCTTTGAAATAAGTATTGGGTCAACAGGAATGTTGTTCGGAACTGGTAATGAGAGTAGAGTTTTTTCTGAAATCGTCATACCACCATCATTAATACGCCACCACCAATAAGCAAAACTGCTGTTTAGTAGGAGATATGCCATATCATATTCTTGTTTATTATAAAAATACAAAATCCTGAAGGAGGAACGATTCACTTCTTTTCGCAATGCAGAAATAAAATATCGTGGTGTTGATGGGATAACAAGTTTATATGGAGTTGGATGGGAAGAGACAAGATATGCTAAACATTTTTTTGTCTTACTTAATTCGTTGTACAATGGCAAAAGTTCTTTTTGAATCTTGGGGAAAATATCTGATATCGCTTCTACATTTGTTAAATAATCATCAATATGCTCCAGCATTTTGGCACGCTCTTTTGTGCGCCATCGCAATAAGGGGGTAATTCTAAAAGAACGAGATTTGTTTTCTGCTTTGGCTACAATAATACCTGCTCTTATACTATTGACTTTGTTTGTATTAGTTGACCCAAATTTAAAACCTCTAAATATAGTGTCGGGAACATTATCAAAACAATAAGTTGAAATGTCTCTCATATTGGTAAGCAGTAATTGACGTAAAGTCCTGAATCTTTGTCCGTGCGTAAAAGTTTGTGGCGAAATTGAAACAAATCCTTTTGATAACTTTATAACCCGTTCTAAAAAGTAGGCATATAAATTCCGTGACTCGGCACTTTCAAACCGATTATCAGATTCAACTTCTACATATGGTGGATTTAGAATAGCAAAATCAAATGCCGGGAGATTAGATGAAAAAAGGAAATCTGCAGAGATAAAACGAGGTGCTATATCAAGAAATAAACTTTTTGATTTATTTTGAAATGATAGTGTGAATAAAGTACGCGCAATAAATAATGCCAGAGCATCTTTGTCAATCAAATAAAGTTGATTGCTTAAAAAACTCTCAGGATTTTCTTGCAATTTAACCAACCAAAAAGAAAGATTACCCACTCCAGAACATGGGTCAACCCAAATTTTACCCCTTGGGAAAGAAAGGGTTTTTTTAGCCATCACTTGAGCGACATCATCAGGAGTAAAATATTGCCCTTCTTGTTTTCTTCTATCTCTATTAAAGTATGATAAAGAGTATTCATAAAGCGTTGCTATTTCTCCAATTGAAATAGAATCAAGTATATCTGAATCCTGGATGCTTGCGTTAGAAAACTCTTTTTGTTTCAAAAGATAATCAAAGTGAGGTTGATGGAGTTTATAGATATGGGTGGCTAAAATTGAATACCAGGCATTATCAACCCCAAACTTATCTATTAGGATATTTAATTTTTGAATTGCCAATTTAGAAATATTTTTCTGCTTTGACTCTCCTGTTTTGTCAATATAAGGCTGATAAACCAGTGCTGGGAACAGATTCTCTTTTACAAAAAGAGGTTTCTTTCTTTTTTGTTTATATTTTACTTTCGTTTTCATCTTTTACCCCAAATTTATATGTAAAGCTCAGGTTCGTTTGAGCGTCAAGTCTGGCTCCCCGGGTAGGGCTCGAACCTACAACCTAGCGGTTAACAGCCGCTCGCTCCACCATTGAGCTACCGAGGAACCTCTATTAATATTATACGGGTTAAATAACTACTTGTCAAGAAAAATTTTCGACCTGTGCGGTTAAATGTAAAATGAAAAATGTAAAATGTATAACTGAAAGGTAATGAGTCTTGCGAAGGAGTGAAATTTCCCATTTTTCATTTCCTATTTTACATTTTACATTTATTTTTCCTTTGCGTCT